>JAJXVM010000016.1 GCA_021782135.1 Myxococcales bacterium
GGCGCGGGCGTTCAACGGGATGGTCCGGGAGGTGCGCGAGAGCCGCGATCGGATCGTCTACCTGGAGAAGATCTCGGGCTGGCAGGAGGTGGCCCGGCGGCTGGCGCACGAGATCAAGAACCCGCTCACGCCCATCCAGCTCGCGTTCCAGCAGCTCGAGGCGAGGTGGGCGGCGCTGCACCCCCAGGGTGGCGCCGGGGCGCCCGGGGCCGCCCCTCCCCGGCCCTCCCCGCCCGGCGGGGAGGGAGGGACGGCGGGGATCGCCGGCGGGGAGGGAGAGGCGGCGAGGCTGGCTCCGGACGCCGAGTTCGGCCGGCTGCTGCGCGAGGCCGGCGAGATCGTGCGCGAGGAGGTGGGCACCCTGCGCCGGCTCACCGAGGACTTCTCGGCCTTCGCCCGGCTGCCGGAGGTCCGGCCCGAGCCGGCCGACCTCTCCGAGGTCACCGCCGAGTTCCTGCGCACCTCGCCGCAGCTCGCCGAGGAGGCCGACGTCGCCTTCGCGCCGGCGGCGGAGCCCTGCCCGGTGGCCCTCGACCGCGCGCTCTTCCGCCGCGCGCTCGCCAACCTCGCCAAGAACGCCGTCGAGGCGGCGCGCCCGGCCCGCGCCACGGTCGAGCTCTCGGTCCGGCGCGAGGGGGACCGCGCCCTCCTGGCGGTCGCCGATCGCGGCCCGGGGATCCCGCCCGAGACGCGCGCGCGGATCTTCGACCCCTACTTCACCACCAAGGCGGACGGCACCGGCCTCGGGCTGGCCATCGTGAAGAAGATCGTGCTCCAGCACGGCGGCGAGATCGGGGCCGGTCCGCGCCCGGGCGGCGGCGCGTCCTTCGAGGTGCGCCTGCCGCTCGCGAGCCCCCTCGACAAGTCCGCGAAGGAATGATTTCCATCCCGCCCCCCCATCCCCGGAGGAGCCCTTGGCCGAAGCGCTGAAGAAGGAAGCCCTCGCCGCCGCGCCACCCCCGGCGGCCAACCTCGCCGCCCACGGGGAGCGCTGGATGCAGTGGGTGGCGCTCACCACCACCATGCTCGCCGTCTGCGCCGCCATCTCGGCGCTGAAGGGCGGCTCCTGCTCGACCCAGGTGCAGCTCGCGACCACCGAGGAGTCGAACCGCTGGGCCCACTACCAGTCGAAGAGCATCAAGGACCACGAGCGCGCGGTGGAGAAGGACCTGCTCGAGGTGCTGCGGCTCGACGCGCGCACCCCCGAGGCGGCGAAGGCCTTCGAGGGCCGGATCGCGGCCGCCGCCGCGGAGGTGGCCCGCTACAAGAAGGAGGAGACGGAGATCAAGGCCGCGGCCGACGCGCTCCGGCTGCGGGAGGACGGCTACAAGCGCCACGGCGCCCAGTTCGGTCTGGCGGTGATGCTCTTCCAGATCGCCATCATGCTCAACTCGATCGGCGCGTTGCTGAAGAAGCCGCTGATGTGGGGCGCCGGGCTCCTCTTCGGCGCCGGCGGACTGGTGTACATGTTGAACGGGTTCCTGCTCTGGTTCTGATTCGGGTCCTCGCCCCACGCAGGGCCGACCTGGGAGGAAGACGCCATGGAGATCTCGCTCGAGAACAAGACCGTCCTCGTCACCGGCGCCAGCGCCGGGTTCGGGAGGGCCTGCGCGGAGCGCTTCGCCCGGGCCGGCGCGCGGCTGGTGCTGGTGGGGCGGCGCGCGGAGCGGCTGGAGGCGCTGCGGCGCGACCTGCCGGTCCCGTCGCTGGCCGCCGCGCTCGACGTGCGCGACCGCGCCGCCGTCGAGCGCTTCGTGGCCGGCCTGCCGTCCGGCTTCGGCGAGGTGGAGGTGCTGGTGAACAACGCCGGGCTGGCCCTGGGGCTCGCGGCCGCGCAGGCCGCGTCGCTCGACGACTGGGAGCAGATGCTCGACACCAACTGCCGGGGCCTGATGGTCTTCACCCGCGCGCTCCTGCCGGGCATGGTGGCGCGCGGGCACGGACACGTGGTGAACGTCGGGTCGGTGGCCGCCAGCTACCCCTACCCCGGCGGGAACGTCTACGGCGCCACCAAGGCCTTCGTCCACCAGCTCAGCCAGAACCTCAAGGCCGACCTCGCCGGCACCGGCGTGCGCGTCACCGTGATCGAGCCGGGGATGGCGGAGACCGAGTTCTCGCTGGTGCGGATGAAGGGGGACGCCGAGAAGGCGAAGGCGGTCTACGCAGGCATGCAACCGCTCACCGCCAAGGACGTGGCCGAGGCCGTCTTCTGGGTCGCCACCCGCCCCGCTCACGTGAACGTGAACGTGCTCGAGCTCATGCCGGAGGCGCAGGGCTTCGGGCCGTTCACGGTGAAGCGCGGCTGACGCGGCGGGCGCGCCCGCGCGAGCGCCGCGCGGCTCCGGCCTCCGCCGCCACGAGCCCCAGCCGGGACCGCGCGCGCCCGGCGCGCTCGCGCCTAGATTGACCGTCTGCCAACCTCCGGAGGGTCCATGAAGACGCTCGCCGCGCTCGCCGCGCTCACCCTGCTCGCCGCCGCGCCGGCGGCCGCCCCCGCCCAGCCCGCCGCGGCCGGGAAGGCGGAGATCACCTGGTACGGCCACGCCGCGTTCGTGGTGCGGACGCCGCGCGGCTTCGTGCTCGCCATCGACCCCTGGCTCTCGAACCCGGCCAACCCGGTGAAGGACGCGGTGGACAAGCTCGGGAAGGTGGACGCGGTGCTGGTGACCCACGGTCACCGCGACCACGTGGGCGAGGCGGTGGCGATCGGGAAGCGGACCCACGCCAGGCTCGTCGCCCCCTACGAGCTCGCCCAGCAGCTGGCCGCCGCCGGCTACCCGAAGGAGCAGGCCGGGATGGACACGAGCGGCAACATGGGCGGGACCATCCGGCTCTCGGACGAGGTGTCGGTGAGCATCGTGCCGGCGGTGCACAGCTCCGGCTTCGCGCACGGCGACACGCCGGTGTACGCCGGCAACCCGGTGGGCTTCGTGATCCGGATCCAGGGCGGCCCGACCATCTACCACACCGGCGACACCGACCTGTTCGGCGACCTGCGGCTGATCGGCGAGCGCTGGCCGGTGGACGTCATGCTGGCCTGCATCGGCGGCCACTTCACCATGGACCCGGAGGGCGCCGCGGCGGCGGTGGAGATGGTGGGGGCGAAGCAGGTGGTGCCGATGCACTACGGCACCTTCCCCCTCCTCGCCGGGACGCCCTCCGAGCTGGAGCGGGCCATCGCCGCCCGCGACGGGAAGGCGCGGGTGGTGGTGATGAAGCCCGGCGAGACGCGGAGCTTCTAGGCGCGCCCCGCGCGCCGCGCGGCGGCCGTGCCCGAGCCGTTGCCCCTATAATCGCGGCATGATCCCCGGCCAGCAGCACGTCCTCGTCGTCGACGACGAGAAGAACATCCGCCGCACGCTCCGCATGGTCCTCGAGACCGAGGGCTACCAGGTGTCCGAGGCGGAGAGCGCCGAGGAGGCGCTCCGGCAGCTCGAGGCCGAGCCCTGCGACCTCGGGATCTTCGACATCCGGCTCCCCGGGATGGACGGCCTCGCCCTCCTCCAGAAGGCCCGCGAGCTCTGGCGCGACCTGCCGGTGGTGGTCATCTCCGGCCACGCCGAGACGCCCGACGTGGTCGAGGCCATGAGGCGCGGCGCGGCCGACTTCTTCTCGAAGCCGGTGGACCGCGAGCGGGTGCTGGTGAGCGCGAGGAACGCGCTCGCGCGGCGGGGGCTGGAGGAGCGCGTCCGCGACCTCTCGACCCGGGAGCGGCGCTTCGGGGACGAGATGCTGGGCGAGAGCCCGGCCATGCGGAAGCTCCGGGCGGAGATCGCCAAGGTGGCGCCCACCACCGGCCGGGTGCTGGTGCTCGGGGAGTCGGGCACCGGCAAGGAGCTCATCGCGCAGGAGATCCACCGGCTCTCCCGGCGGGCGGAGGAGCCGTTCGTGAAGGTGAACTGCGCCGCCATCCCCGGCGAGCTCATCGAGAGCGAGCTGTTCGGCCACGAGAAGGGGAGCTTCTCCGGCGCGGGCGCCCGCCGGCGCGGGCAGTTCGAGGTGGCGCACGGCGGCACCCTCTTCCTCGACGAGGTGGGCGACATGAGCCCCTCGGCGCAGGCCAAGGTGCTGCGCGCCCTGCAGACCGGCGAGATCACCCGGGTGGGCGGCGAGAAGGCGCTCACGGTGGACGTGCGGGTGGTGGCGGCCACCAACAAGGACCTCGAGGAGGAGGTGCGCGACGGCACCTTCCGCGAGGACCTCTTCTTCCGGCTCAACGTGGTGCCGCTCACGGCGCCGCCGCTGCGCGAGCGGCTCGAGGACGTCCCGCTCCTCGCCGAGCGCTTCTTCACCCTCGCCGTGCGCGAGAACGGGCTGCGGCCGAAGCCGGTGGACCCGGCGGTCCACGAGCGGCTGCGCCAGCACCGCTGGCCGGGGAACGTGCGCGAGCTGCGCAACGTCTGCGAGCGCATCGCCATCATGTCCGGCGACCGGATCGGGCCGGAGGACGTGCCCGAGCTCTCGCGCCGCCCGCCCGCGCCGCCGCCGGCCGGGGCCTCCGACCTGTCCGGCTACGGCGAGGTGGGGCTGCGGGAGCTGCGCGACCTCGTCGAGCGCGACTACATCCTCAAGAAGCTCGAGGAGCACGACTGGAACATCACCCAGGCCGCGCAGGCGCTCGGGGTGGAGCGCACCAACCTGCACAAGAAGATCCGGCAGCACGGGCTCTCGCGCGCCAGGCGCGGCGGCGCGGAGGAGCCGGAGGACGACGAGTAGGCGCGACCCCGATCGGTGCGGGAGGCAGCCGATCCCGGGCGCTGGGCCGTCGCGCGCGGTCGCTGCCACGGGGGGCCTTCGGCGAGGGGATCCTCACCGGGCGCGGCCGGCCGCGGCCCGCAGCGGCGCCTCGCGCGGCGCGGTGCCGAAGACGTGGTCCCAGAGCGGCGTGGTCACGCCGAAGCGGCTCGCCGGCTCCTGGAAGTGGTGCCGCAGGTGCCAGCGCTTGAGCTTGCGGCCGAGCGCGGTGCGCGCCCGGCCGTGGTGCACCCAGTAGTGGGTGAGGTCGTACCAGAGGTAGCCGCAGACCAGCCCGGCGAAGAGCGGCGGGAAGGCGTGGGAACCGACCGCCGCGTGGAGCGGCCAGCCGATGAGCACCGCCAGCACGGCCGCCACCGCCGGCGGCATCACCAGGCGATCGGGGTCGTGCGGGTAGTCGTGGTGCACCCCGTGCACGAGGTAGTGGAGGTCCCGGCCGAGCTCGCCCTGGCCGAGGTCGGCGTGGAAGGCGAACCGGTGCAGGACGTACTCGAGCAGCGTCCAGGCGGCGACCCCGGCGACGACCAGCGAAGCCGCCCGCCCACCCGGCAGCGCCGGGTCGCGGGCGGCGCGCCAGAGGAGCCAGGCGGCGAAGGGGGCCCAGACCGCCACCACCTCCCGCGGGCGCACGCGCGAGAGGTGCCGCTCGAGCAGCTCCACCCGGAACATGCGCGGGCTGCCGGACCGCGGGCGCTCGAGCGCGGGGCGCGGAGCGAGCCAGAACATGGCTCGGTCCTAACCGGCCGCGGGGGCGGCCGCCACCGAGGCGGGCGGCGGGGCGAGCGCCGGGGGCCGGCTCATCCGGCTCCTCAGCGAGAGCGAGGGGTCGAAGACGAAGCGGAGCAGGAGCTTCGTCCAGGAGCGGTGGGCGTGCAGCGGCTCGTACAGCTCGGGCGCGAGCCGCTTCAGCGCCGGGAGGCGGAACCAGGGGACCCGCATCAGGTCGTGGTGCTCGTTGTGGTAGCCCACGTTGAAGGCGAGCAGGTTCATGGGCCCGTAGTACGAGAAGGTCTCCTGGTCGCCGGGGAAGACGAGGTAGTGCTCCTGGATCCAGCGGGCGCCGACCGGGTGGAGGCCGATGGCGAAGGCGCTGCTCGCGAAGAGGTAGGCGAGCGCGCGCGGCCCGAGCAGGGCCCAGGCCGCGGCGAGGAAGGCGAGCTGCGCCGCCAGGTTCGCCGCGTACCAGCGATCGAGGAAGCGGACGCGCCGCAGCCTCGGGATGCGGGTGGTCTGGGCCACGAAGAAGAGGAGCAGCCAGAGCGCCTTGCGCCACCAGACGTTGCCGACCAGCCGCACCTCCAGCGGCCCCGGCAGGTCGGCGTCGAGGTCCTCGGAGCCTTGCCAGGCGTGGTGCAGCAGGTGGTACTTGCGGAAGGAAACCGCCGCCGGGAACAGGATGGGGAGGTTGGCGAAGATCCCCAGCCACTGGTTCGCGGCCGGCCGGCGGAAGACCAGGTCGTGGGCGCAGTCGTGGATGAGGACCCACAGGGCGTGGTCGGCGACCGCGCCGATCGCCCAGGCGACGCCGAGCACCAGCCACCAGGGGCTCTGGCGGAGGGCGAAGGCGAGCCCGAGCTGCGCGGCGGCGATCCCGACGACGAAGAGCGCCGTCCCAGGGGCGTTCCCGCAGAGCGCGCGCGCCTCCGGGTGGGCGGCCAAGAGCGCGCGGGTCCGGTCGCGGTGCGGCTCTCGCCAGCCCACCCGCCGGAATCCCGTGTCCTGGTCCATTTCGCGGCTCCTCGCAGGTGCATTCGCGCGCATTCGCGGCTCAATATGAGGAGCGCGGCCGGGCCGGGCGGCGGCTCGCACGGGGCGGCAGGGAGCGGTTCGCCGCGTCGGAAGCGTTGCGAGCGGGCGGGGGGAGGGTAAGCTCAGGGCCACGTGAACACGCTCATCGCCCGCGGTCTCCTCGCCGGCCTGGCCCTGCTGCAGGCCGCCGCCCCGGCGCCGTCCGCCCCGCCCCCGCCTCCCTTCCTGAGCGAGGAGAAGCTCGCCGTGTCCGGGTTCCGCGTGGTGGAGCGCGACTCGGGGCCGGTCAACTACTACCAGCTCGCCGGGCCATCCGACGGTCGCTACCTCCACGCGGATTACCGGCCGCCGCTCGAGACCGTGACCCTCGGGCTGGAGATCCCGGACCCGCTGCGGCAGCGCGCGCGCAAGCTCCGGTGGAGCTGGCGCGCGCTCCAGCTGCCGAACGGCGGCAACGACTGCGTCCCGGGGCGCGGCGACTCCGCGGCGGCCGTCTACGTGGTCTGGAAGTCGGGGCTCAAGTACTACGCGGTCAAGTTCGCCTGGGCCGGCGCCGGCCGCCGCGGCCGGATCTGCCAGCAGTCTCGCAACCTCTTCACCGCCCAGGACGCGGTCATCCAGGAGAGCGGCGGCCCGCTCGGCCGCTGGGTGACCGAGGAGGTGGACCTGCAGCAGGTCTTCCGGAGCCACTTCCGCGGGGGCGACCCGCGCGCCGAGATCCCGGACCTGGTCGGGCTCGGCATCCTCACCGACGGCGACCAGACGCGCAGCGAGAGCGCCGCCGACTACACCGGGTTCACGCTCCTCTACTGACGCCGAGCCCCGCATGAGCGCGCCCCTCGTCCCCGGCGTCCCGCCCGCCGACCCCGGCCCCGCCTGGGCGGAGCGGATCGAGCGGCTCGCTCGCCGCTTCCCCGGCGCGGTGGACGAGCTGGTCTCGCTCGCCCGCCGCGCCCCCGACCCCGACCTGGCGCTCGCCGGCGTGGAGCGCTTCGCCGACGCCGCGGGCGCGCCCCCCCCCGCGCGCGACCTGCGCGAGGCCCTGATCCTGCTCTGCGGAAGCTCGCGCCTGGCGGCCCGGCTGCTGGCGCTCACGCCCTGCCTGCTCCGGCGCACCGCCCGCTCGCCCTGGCTCTCCCGCGCGCGCGGCGAGGGCTCCCTCCGGCGGCTGCTCGCTCGCGCCGCCCGGCGCCTCGACCCCGCCGACACGGCCGGCTTCGATCGGCTGCTGCGGCGGGTGCGGGCCCGCGAGGTGCTGCGCATCGCGCTGCGCGACCTGCGGCTCGCGCCGATGCGGGAGGTGACCGCCGAGCTCTCCGGCCTGGCCCTCGCCTGCACCGACGCCGCCATCCGCTTCCACGACCGCCGCCTGCGCGCCCGGCACGGGCCGCCGCGGGGGCTCGAGGAGCGCGAGCCGGGCGCGGGGTTCTGCGCCCTCGCCATGGGCAAGCTCGGCGCCAACGAGCTCAACTTCTCGTCCGACATCGACCTCATCTACGTCTACGGGCAGGACGGCGAGACGCCCGACGGGACCACCCACTTCGCCTACTTCGCCCGGCTGGCGGAGGCGGTCACCGAGTCCATCTCGCGCCCCACCGAGGAGGGCTTCGTCTTCCGCGTCGATCTCAACCTCCGCCCCGACGGCCACAGCGGCCCCATCGTGAACGGCGTGCGCGCGGCCGAGCTCTACTACCAGTCCTTCGGCCGGAGCTGGGAGCGCAACGCGCTCCTCAAGGCCCGCCCGGGCGCGGGCGACCTCGCGGTCGGCGAGGAGCTGCTGCGGCTGCTCGAGGGGTTCATCTGGCGCCGCTCGCTCGACCTCGACGTCCTGGCCGAGATCCAGGCCATGAAGGCGCGCATCGACGCGCGCGCCGGGGCCGAGGGCAAGGACGACCTGAAGCTCGGCAAGGGCGGCATCCGCGAGGCCGAGTTCTTCGTCTCCGCCCTGCAGCTCGTCCACGGCGGGCGCCCGGGCGGCGAGCGGCTGCGCGAGCGCGCCGTGGTGCCGGCGGCGGACCGGTTGCTCTACGCCGGGGTACTGCAGGCGCGCGACCGCGACGCGCTCTCGGACGCCTACCTCTTCCTCCGCCGCGCCGAGCACCGGGTGCAGATGATCGAGGGGGCGCAGGTGCACCGGCTGCCCCAGGGCGAGGAGCGGCTGCTGGTGGCCCGGGCCATGGGGTTCGGCGCGGTGGCGGACTTCGAGGAGGCGCTCGCGGGCCACCGCGACCGGGTGGCGGCGCTCTTCGCCGGGCTGCTCGGGGTCGAGACCCGTCCGCCCCTCGACCCGGAGCTGGCGCTGCTCGCCGATCCCCAGGTGGAGCCGGAGCGCCGGGCGGAGATCGCGCTCCGGCGCGGGCTCGCCGATCCGGACCGGGTCCTCGCCGCCATCGACAGCCTCGCCCGCCGGCGCACCCCGTTCTCGCCACTGGGAGATCCCGCGGTGGCGGTGGACCTGCTCCGCGAGGCGCTCGCCACGCCCGACCCCGACCAGGCGCTCTCGCACCTCGCCGAGTTCGCCGCCGCGCTCCAGTCCCCCGAGCCCTACTTCCGGCTGCTGGGAGAGCACCGGCGGGTGGCCCGGCTCCTGCTGTCGCTCTTCGGGACCTCCGACTTCCTCTCCAAGCGCTTCCTGCGCCACCCGGAGCTGCTCGACGAGCTCCTGCGCGAGGACCAGGTGGCGCTGGTCAAGGACCGGGCGCAGCTGGCGGCCGAGGCCGACGAGCGGCTGGGGCTGTACGGACCGGAGCTGCCGCTCGACCAGCGGGTGGAGGACCGGCTCGGGGAGCTGCGCCGCGTGAAGAACGAGGAGGTGCTCCGGATCGCCCTCCACGACATCGCCGGCACCCTGCCGCTCCCCGCCGTGGCCGCCCAGCTCACCGCGCTGGCCGAGGTCTGCCTCGAGCGCGCGCTGGCGCTCGCCGAGGAGGAGGCCGCCGAGAAGGGGCGCGCGCCGCCCGGCCGGCTGTGCGTCGTCGCCATGGGCAAGCTCGGCGGCGGCGAGCTCGGCTACCACTCCGACCTCGACCTCATCTTCCTCTACCCGGAGGGCCAGGAGGCGGAGCACGCCGCCTGGTCGCGGCTCGCCCAGCGGCTCCTCTCCTTTCTCCAAATGCCGCTGCGGGAGGGCATCCTCTACAAGACCGACACCCGGCTGCGCCCCTCGGGGAACCAGGGGGCGCTGGTGATCTCGGCCGGCGGCTTCGCCCGCTACCACGCCGGGAAGGCCGGCGGGGCCGATCCGGTGCGCAGCCAGCTCTGGGAGCGGCAAGCGCTGCTGCGCGCCCGGCCGGTGGCCGGCGACCTCGCCACCTTCGAGCGGGTGCGGACCTCGGTGCTGGAGGCGGTGGTCTACGGCCGCCCGGCCGAGCCCCGCGAGCTCGCCAGCGAGATCCGGCGCATGCGCGCCCGGATCGAGGAGGAGATCGGCCAGGAGCGGGCCCGCGGGCTCAACCCGAAGGCCGGCCGGGGCGGGCTCATCGACGTCGAGTTCGCCGTGCAGTACCTGCAGCTCGTCCACGGGCACGACCACCCCGAGCTGCGCGTCCCCTCCACCCCGCTCGCGATCGAGCGGCTCCGCGCCGCCGGCCTGCTCCGCGAGGGCGCGTGGGAGGCCCTCGGCAAGGGGTACGAGTTCCTGCGGCGCCTCGAGCTGCGGCTGCGCATCGTGCACGACTTCACCGTGGATCACCTGCCGCGCGGCGGCCGCGCCCTCGCCCAGCTGGCCCGCCGGCTCGGGTACGCCGGGGACGATCCCGGCGAACGGCTCCTCGCCGACTACGGGCGGGTGACCGAGCGGGTCCGCGCCGCCTTCGACGAGGTCACCGGGTAATCGGCACCCACCCCCTCCCCCGCGGCCGTTCCCGACGGTCCGCGAGGATGCTAACTTCCGCGCCGCCTTGACCACCGAACCCGCCAGCCCCGTCCCCCCCGCGCCTCCCCCTCCGCCCGGCTCGCGCCTGCGCCGGCTGCTCTTCGGCGCGCCGCGCAACATCCAGGACCCGCGCACCTACCACAGCATCTCGCTCATCGCCTTCCTGGCGTGGGTGGGGCTGGGCGCCGACGGGCTCTCCTCCTCGGCGTACGGTCCGGACGAGGCCTTCCGCGCGCTCGGGCCGCACCACTACCTCGGCGTCGCCCTCGCGCTCGCCACCGCGGTGACGGTCTTCGTCATCTCGGTCGCCTACTCGCAGATCATCAAGCGCTTCCCCTTCGGGGGCGGCGGCTACGTGGTGGCGAGCCACCTGCTCGGGCCCCGCTTCGGCGTCGTCTCCGGCTCGGCGCTGCTGGTGGACTACGTGCTCACCATCGCGACCTCGATCGCCTCCGGCGCGAACCAGGTCTTCAGCGTGCTGCCACTCCACTGGGCGCCGTACAAGCTGGTGGTGGAGGCGGTGGTCATCGGGCTGCTGGTGATCATGAACCTGCGCGGCGTGCGCGAGTCGGTGACCATCCTCACCCCCATCTTCCTCCTCTTCCTGCTCACCCACACCATCCTCATCGTCGGCGGCGTGTCCGGGCACGCCATGGAGGTGCCGCGGGTGGTGGGCGAGGTGCGCCAGGGCTTCGCCTCCGGCTTCGCCACCCTCGGGCTCGCCGGCATGTTCGGCATCTTCCTCAAGGCCTATTCGATGGGCGGCGGCACCTACACCGGCATCGAGGCGGTCTCGAACGGCCTGCAGATCATGCGCGAGCCCAAGGTGGAGACCGCGCGCCGGACCATGGTCTACATGTCGATCTCGCTGGCGGTGGTGGCCGGAGGGATCCTGCTCCTCTACATGCTCTTCCACGTCGCCCCCGAGGGCGAGAAGACCATGAACGCCATCCTGCTCGAGAAGTGGGCTGGCGGCTTCCGGGCCGGCGGCCTCCCGCTCGGGATCTGGTTCACCTGGCTCACGCTGGCCGCCGAGGCGGCGCTGCTCTTCGTGGCCGCCCAGGCCGGCTTCATCGACGGGCCCCGGGTGATGTCCAACATGGCCACCGACTCCTGGCTGCCGCACCGCTTCGCCCAGCTCTCCGACCGGCTCACCATGCAGGACGGCGTGCTGCTCATGGGCGGCGCCTCCCTGGCGGTGCTCTTCTACACGCGCGGCGACATCACCGCCCTGGTCACGATGTACTCCATCAACGTGTTCGTGACCTTCTCGCTCTCGCAGGCCTCGATGGTCCGGTACTGGCTCGGCAAGCGGGGCGAGAGCGGCAAGAAGCGCGGCCTCGCCGTGCACGGCATCGCCCTGGCGCTCTGCCTCGCCATCCTCGCCGGCACGGTCTACGAGAAGGCCGAGCAGGGCGGCTGGGTGACGCTCGCGGTCACCGGTCTCCTGGTCGGCCTCTGCTTCCTCATCCGTCGCCACTACACGGTGGTGAAGCAGAACCTGGCGCGCCTGAACGAGATCATGAACGCCCTGCCGGCGCACCCCACCGGCGAGCACCACCAGCTCGATCCCAAGCTCCCCACCGCGGTGATGCTGGTGGGCGGCTACTCCGGCCTCGGCATCCACGCCCTCCTCACCGTGCAGCGGCTCTTCCCCGGCCACTTCAAGAACTACGTCTTCGTCTCGGTGGGCGTCATCGACTCCGCCACCATGAAGGGCGTGGAGGAGGTGGACCACATCCGCGAGAAGACCGAGCAGGGGCTGAAGCGCTACGTGGACCTGGCCCGGCGGCTCGGGCTGGCGGCCGACTACCGCATGGCGGTGGGCACCGAGGCGGTGAGCGAGGCGGAGCACCTCGCGGTGCAGGTCGCCCGGGACTTCCCGCGCGCCGTCTTCTTCGCCGGGAAGCTGGTGTTCGAGCAGGAGCGGTGGTTCCAGCGGCTGCTCCACAACGAGACCGCGTACCAGCTGCAGCGCCGGCTGCAGTTCGCCGGGCTGAACGCGATGGTGCTGCCGGTGCGGGTGATGCAGACCGCGTGACTCCCGGCGCCGACCTCGACGCGCTCCGCGCCAAGCTGCGGCCGTTCGAGGAGGCCGAGCTGGCGCTGCTGCGCAGCGTGGTGAGCCGCCCGCCCTGGCTGCCGGAGGAGGACGAGGCGGCGCTCCGCTACGCCCTCAACCTGGCCCGCGTGACCCTGCTGCGGCTCCCGGGCGGCGCGGACCTCGACCTCGAGGAGCTGCTCGACCCGTTCCGGCAGGAGCTGCACGCCGTGGTGGCGCCGCTGCTGCTGCGCCCGGGGGGCGTGGACCGCGGGGCCGCCGCGCGGCTGGCCCGGCACCTGCGGACCCGGGCCCTCTCCTGGAGGCGGCGCGCCCTGCTGGCCTTCGCCGACCGGCTCCCCCCCGCGGCGCTCGACGCGGAGGTCTGCGAGAAGGCGTTGGTGCTGGTGTGCGGGGGCGGCGGGGGCGTCTCCTGGAGCTACCTCGGCGCCTTCGCCCTCCTGGAACAGTACGGCCTCGTGCCGCGGCTGCTCGCCGGGGCGAGCATGGGGGCGACCCTGCTGCTCCTGCGGGCCCGGCGCCTGCGCTACTCCGAGGCGGAGGTGCGCGAGGTGCTCGCCGGCCTCTCCTTCCGCGGCGTCTTCCGCTTCCTGGAGACCGAGTCCCGCTACGGGCTGCCCGGCGCCATGCGGCTCTACCTGCGGCAGGCGGTGGGCGGGCTCTTGCAGGCGCCCGACGGCCGGCCCCTCACCCTCGCCGACCTGCCCATCCCGCTGCTGGTGGCGGTCACCGGCATCCGGAACGGCGCCGTGCCCCACGATCCGAGCTTCTACGAGCACCTGCTCGACTTCGCCGGCCGGATGCCGCGGCCGCACGTGGTGAAGCGCGCGGTCTCCGACCTGCGCGCGGTCGTCGGCGAGCTCGTCACCCAGCGCGACCGCTTCGCCCGCATCTACCTGGGCGCCGACCCGGAGACGGCCGCCTTCGACGCCGTGGACGCGGTCGGGTTCTCCTCCGCCCTGCCCGGCGTCATCCACTACGACGTGCTCCGCGACGACCCGCGCATGCACCGGCTCCTGGCCGCGCTCTTCCGCCGCTACGACCTGTTCCGGCTCATGGACGGGGGCATCACCGACAACCTGCCGGCCCGGGCCGCCTTCGACCTGGTGCGCCGCGGCGCGCTCGGGACCCGCAACGCCTTCGTGGTCGGGCTCGACGCCTTCGCGCCCAAGCTCGCGCACCCCCTCTGGTTCACGCTGCAGCAACTGGTGGCGCAGAACGTGGCCCGCAACCGGCCGTTCATCGGGCACGCCAAGAGCTTCCAGAAGGTGCTCTCGCCGGTGGAGGTGATCCCGGGCGCGGCGCACCTCACCCGGGCGATCCAGTGGGGCAAGGAGGAGTTCCTCCCGGAGCTGCCGCTCCTGTCGCGCATGTGCCGGCCGTTCGCGCCGCCCCCCGAGGTCCGGGAGGGGACCTGACGGCCCCGCGCCGGCGCCGGCGAGCCCCCGCCGCGCCACCTCGACGTTGCAACGGGCCGCCTCCATGGGGCAAAGTCGGACATTCACCCCTGGAAGGAGGGCGTTCGACATGGCGATGAAGGCGGACAAGATCTGGATGGACGGCAAGCTCGTGGACTGGGACCAGGCCCAGGTGCACGTGCTCACGCACGCCCTGCACTACGGCCTGGGCGTGTTCGAGGGCATTCGCGCCTACCGCACCGCCGACGGCCGCTCCGCGGTGTTCCGCCTGCGCGAGCACATGCAGCGGCTCTTCGACTCCGCGCACATCCTCATGATGGACATCCCCTTCTCGGTCGAGGGGCTGTGCGAGGCCACCGTCGAGCTGCTGCGCGCCAACAAGATGCCCGAGGCGTACGTCCGGCCGCTCGCCTTCTCGGGCTACGGCAGCCTGGGCGTCGGCGCTCAGAACCCGACGCAGGTCATCATCGCGGCCTGGCCCTGGGGCGCCTACCTGTCCGAGGAGGGGCTGCAGAAGGGCATCCGCGCCAAGGTGTCCTCCTTCAACCGGATGCACGTGAACGTGAACGTGGTCCGCGCCAAGGTCTCGGGCCAGTACGTCAACTCGATCCTCGCCAACCGCGACGCCGTGCTGGCGGGCTACGACGAGGCCATCCTGCTCGACACGGACGGCTACGTGGCCGAGGGCTCGGGCGAGAACATCTACATCGTGAAGGGCGGCACCCTCTACACGCCGCCGCTCAGCTCGCCGGTGCTCGCCGGCATCACCCGCGACTCGGTGCTCCGGATCGCCAAGGACCTGGGCATCCCGGTGCTGGAGCAGAAGTTCACGCGCGACACCATGTACATCGCCGACGAGCTCTTCATGAGCGGCACCGCCGCCGAGATCACCCCGGTGCGCGAGGTGGACAACCGCCGCGTCGGCAAGGGCGAGCCCGGTCCGGTGACCCGCGCCCTGCAGTCGGCCTTCTTCCAGACGGTGAAGGGCGAGTCGTCCAAGTATCGGGAGTGGCTGACGATTTACTGATCCGCAGCGCCGAGTGGGAACATCCGTTCCCTTCCGGTGTTCCTCTCCTTGGAGCCCCGGCCGTCCCGAAATGGTGGCCGGCTGGGGCTCCGTCGACTACATTCCCGAAATCCCAAATGAATTCGGGGGGAGTTCGCCACTCGACCGCCCGCCCGGTCGAGCCGAGAGGAGCAATCGCACCATGCGGAGCCGGTACATCGACATCGACGATCGCAGCCAGGATCTCGCCGAGATCCTGGCCGACGAGCCCGAGGTCGCGGAGGAGTTCCAGAAGGTCTACGAGATTTCGTGGCTCCACCACGAGAATGCCCTCGAGGGGGTCGTCTACTCCGCCCAGGAGCTCGCCCAAGCCCTCCAGAACCAGCCGGTGAGCGACTCGATCTCGGTGGCCGCCCACCGCGAGATCCGCAACCACAAGGCCGCCATCGACCTCGTGCGCGCCGAGGCGGCGCAGAAGAAGCCGAAGCTGGGCTTCGCGCTGGTGAAGCGGATCTACGAGACCCTCGGCCAGGGCTTCGACGGCCGGCGCACGGCCGAGCTCCGCAAGGAGATGCCGCTCCACCGCGCCTACTTCCACGAGATCGCGCAGCCGGCCAAGATCCAGCCCATGCTGGCGAAGATCCTCGAGCTCGCCGACACGACCGAGTTCCGCGGCGCCCACCCGGTACAGCAAGCCTCCCGGCTGCACCACGGCTTCATGCAGGTCTACCCGTTCACCGAGAACTCCGGCCGGGTGGCGCGCCTGCTCGCGAACCTGCTGCTCCTGCACGGTGGCCTGCTCCCGTGCGTGATCCACGCCATCGACCGGCAGCGGTACTACGAGTCCCTGAAGCAACCGGAGACCGCCCTGCGGGAGCTCATGCTCGAGGCCATCGAGAGCGGGCTCTCGAACGCCGAGAAGCTGGTCCGCCAGGCCCGGGCCGAGCGGCGGCGGCTCGCGCGCTAGGGCGCCCCCGCCCCTCCCGCGGCGGCCCCGGCCGCGTGGCGCCGCACTGCGCCGTGGAGTATGAGTAGCGACCCACATGATCCTGGGCGCTCACGAGGGCATCGCCGGAGGGGTCTCGACCGCGTTCGCGCGGGCCGAGGCCGACGGCGCCGACTGCGTGCAGATCTTCACCCGGAACGCTCGGGGCTGGGCGGCCAAGCCGCTCGATCCGGAGGAGGTGGCGCGGTTCCACGCGGAGGCGAGGCGCACCGGCAAGCCGACCGCGGCCCACTGCACCTACCTCGTGAACCTCTGCGCCTCGGACGCGGAGATCCGGCGCAAGAGCTGGGACGCCCTCGCCGACGAGCTGCAGCGCTGCGAGGCGC
Source organism: Myxococcales bacterium (assembly GCA_021782135.1). Taxonomy (GTDB): domain Bacteria; phylum Myxococcota; class Myxococcia; order Myxococcales; family Anaeromyxobacteraceae; genus Anaeromyxobacter_B. The sequence continues at coordinate 16,197 of JAJXVM010000016.1, forward strand.
TGGGGGTCCCTTCCCTGGTCTTCCACCCCGGCAGCCGCGAGGACGAGCGCGAGGGGTTGAAGCTCGTGGCCGAGGGCATGACCCAGGCGCTCGAGCGCTCCCCCGGCCCCGCCGCCCTTTTGCTCGAGACCACCGCCGGGCAGGGCTCCTCCCTGGGCTGGCGCTTCGAGCACCTGGCCGCGATCCGGGCGGCGGTCCCGGCCAGGCTGCGCCGCCGCGTCGGGATCTGCGTGGACACCTGCCACGTGCACGCCGCCGGCTACGACCTCCTCACCGAGGAGGGCTACGAGGCCACGGTGGCGGAGCTGGACCGCGTGGCGGGGCTCGGGCTGGTGAAGGCGTTCCACCTGAACGACAGCAAGAAGGAGCGCGGCTGCCGGGTGGACCGCCACGAGCACATCGGGCAGGGCGCCCTCGGGGAGCAGGTGTTCCGGCGGCTGGTCAACGACCCCCGGTTCGAGAGCGTGCCCGCCTTCCTCGAGACCGACCTCCGCTTCAAGGAGAACCTCGAGGTCCTCCGCTCGCTCCTCCGATGACCCCGGCCACCCGCTCGCGCTCCCGGGCGCGCCCGCGCGCCCACCCCGGCCGTCCCGCTCGCCCGGGCGCCGCGGCCCGCCGCTCCGAGGGGCTCCGGCTCAAGCTCGACCGGCTGGTGGCCCTCGCGAAGGGGCATCGCCGCGCGCTGATCCTCACCCACGACAACCCGGACCCCGACGCCCTCGCCGCGGCGGTGGCCCTCGCCTACATCCTCGAGGAGCTCGCCGGGGTGCGGGCGCAGGTGGCCTACGGCGGCATCGTGGGGCGGGCCGAGAACCGCGCCTTCCTGCGGGTGCTCAGGCTGCCGGTCACGCCCATCTCGCGGATCGTCTTCGACGAGCACGACCTCATCTGCATGGTCGACACCCAGCCCGAGCAGGGGAACCACTCGCTGCCGGCGCGCCACTTCCCCGACGTGGTCATCGACCACCACCCGGAGCGGCCGGAGACGAGGAACGTGCGCTTCGCCGACGTGGGCGGCCGCCTGGGCGCGACCTCCACGGTGCTCACCGAGTACATCCGCGCGAGCGGGCTGCCGCTGCCGCCCTCCATCGCCACCGCCCTGTACTACGGGATCAAGGCCGACACCCGCGACCTCGGGCGCGAGACCACCCCGCCCGACGTCGCCAGCTACCTCTGGCTCTTCCCGCAGGTGGACAAGGAGGCGCTGGCCGCCATCGAGCACCCGCGGCTCCCCATCGAGTACTTCCAGCTCTTCCACACGGCCATCGAGCGGGCGCAGGTGTACGACGGCGTGGTGGTCTGCGACGTCGGCGCCATCTACTCGCCGGACATGGTGGCCGAGGTGGCGGAGCGGTTCCTGTTCCTCGGCGAGGTGAAGTGGTCGCTCGCCTGGGCGGAGTACGAGGGGCAGCTCTTCTTCTCGCTCCGGACCAGCGACCGGCGCATGAACGCCGGCCGGCTCATCCGCGAGGTCATCGAGGCCCGCGGCGGCTCGGCGGGCGGGCACGGCTCGATGGCGGGCGCCCGCGTGCCCCTGCGCGGCCTCTCGCCGGCGGGCCGGAGGAAGCTCGAGCAGGAGCTGGTGGTGAGCTTCCTCAAGGCTTTCGGGGTGAAGCACCGGAAGCCGCGCCACATCGTCTGACGGCCGCTGGGAGGAGCGCCGTCCCAGCCAGGAGCCGCCGGATGATCTATCTCGACCACAACGCCATCACGCCGGTGCGCCCCGCCGCCGCGGCCGCCGTCGCGCGCGCCCTCGACACCTTCGGCAACCCCTCCTCCCCCCACGCGGCCGGCCGCGCCGCCCGGGCCCTGCTCGACGGCGCCCGCGCGCAGGTCGCGGCGGCCCTCGGCGCCCGGCCCGGCGAGATCGTCTTCACCTCCGGGGCCACCGAGTCGGCCGCCCTCGCGCTCCGCGGCGTCCTCGGCGCCGCGCCCCCGGAGCGGCGCGAGCTGGTGGTGACGGCGGTGGAGCACCCCTGCGTCCTCTCCCTCGCCGAGGCGCTGGCCGCCGCCGGCGCGCCGCTCCGGGTGGTCCCGGTCGATCGCCGCGGCCTGCCCGACGAGGAGGCGTGGCGCGCCGCCCTCTCCCCGAGGACCGCGCTCGCCTGCGCCATGCTCGCCAACAACGAGACCGGGGTGGTCCTGCCCGCGCCGCGCCTGGCGGCCGCGGCCCGCGAGGTGGGCGCGCTCTTCTTCTGCGACGCCGTCCAGGCGGTGGGCAAGCTCGAGGTGGACGTGCGCACCCTCGGGGCCGACCTCCTGTCGCTGACCGGCCAGAAGTTCGGCGGTCCGCGCGGCGCCGGCGCGCTCTTCGTCCGGCCCGGGATCCCGCTCGCGCCGCTGTTCGGGGGACACCAGGAGCGCGAGCGCCGCGCCGGCACCGAGAACCTGCCCGGCATCGCCGGGCTCGCGGCGGCCCTGCGGGAGGCGATCGCCGCCCGCGCCCAGGAGCAGCCGCGGATCGAGGCGCTGCGCGACCTGCTCGAGGCCCGTCTGCTGGCGGCCTGGCCGGGAGCCCGGGTGAACGGCGCGGACGCGCCGCGGCTCCCCGGCACCCTCTCCGTCACCCTGCCCGGCTGCGACGCCGAGGCGCTCCTCATCGCGCTCGACCTCGAGGGGATCTGCGCCAGCGCCGGGAGCGCCTGCACCTCCGGCTCGAGCGCGCCGTCGCACGTCCTGTCCGCCATGGGACTCGCGCCCGCCGACGCGCGCGCGACGCTGCGGCTCAGCCTGGGCTGGAACAGCACCGAGGCGGAGGTGGACGCGGCGGCGGAGGCCATCCCGCGGCTCGCCGCGCGGGTGCGGGACGCCCTCGCCCCCGAGCCGAGCGCCGGCACGCCCGCGTGAGCCCCCTCGGAGGCGCTCCAAGATGGACGCTCGCCTCCGCCGCGGGCCGCCTTGACAGGAGCGTTCGACGGGCGTTACGCTAAGACCATAAAAGCTGCGTCATTTGGCGCGGTTAACGTTCTTTGACCGCTCTTGATCTGCCCCCTGCCGGGTTCGTGATTCGGCTCCGAGTCGTTTGGGCCGACTTCATCAAAAGAGGAGCGCCCGGCCGGCGCCATGTGCAGGCTCCCAGCAGCGAGGGAGAAGCCTACGGCGTCCGGTCATACCCGAGTGCCCCACCTGTAGAAATACAGGTCCAAGCAACCGAGCCACACGGCCACGGCGGGGGGCTTTTTTTTGTCTCCCGCGATCAATGACGCCTTCCCCTCCCCCTTTCCCCGATCTGTCTCTCGCCAAGGCGCAGCTGCGCCAGCAGCTCACCGCCACCCGCGCCCGCTTCGACTCCGCCGCGCGGGCGGCCGCGGACGGGGCCATCGCGCGGCTGGTCCTCTCGCTGCCCTCCTGGCGATCGTCCGAGGTGGTCGCCCTCTACGCCGCGACCGGCGGGGAGGTGGACACCGGCGCCATCGCCGCCGCGGCGCGGCGCGAGGGGAAGTCGCTCGCCTGGCCGGTGATCGTCGCCGGGGACCGCAAGCTCTCGTTCGCCCTGGCGGAGCCCGAGGCGCTCGTCCCCGGCCCGTTCGGCGTGCGCCGGCCGCCGCCCGGCGCGGCGGAGGTGGCGCGCGGAGAGATCGGCCTGCTCCTCGTGCCCGGCATCGGCTTCGACCTCCGCTGCAACCGGCTCGGCCGCGGAGCGGGCTACTACGACGCCACGCTCGCCGCGCTGCAGGGGCGGGCGGAGCGGGTCGGGCTCGCCTTCGACCTGCAGGTCGTGGAGGCGCTGCCCCGGGAGTCGCACGACGTGGCGCTCGACGCGGTGGTGACCGAGACCCGGCTCCTGCGCGCGGGCACCGGGCCGGCGACCGGACGTTGACTCCGGGGCCGGCTTTGGCTCCAATGCCCCAACCTTGAGAGTCCTCTTCCTCGGAGACGTGTTCGCGAAGCCCGGCCGCCAGGCCGTGAAGCACTTCGTGCCGAAGCTCATCGGCCGCCACGGCCTCGACCTGGTGGTCGCCAACGCCGAGAACAGCGCCGGCGGGAACGGCGTCACGCCGGACTCGGCCGACGAGCTGCTCGCGGCGGAGGTGAACCTCCTCACCGGCGGGAACCACAGCTGGTCGAAGCGCGAGATCGTCCCCTACCTCGAGCGTCCCGGCTCGCGGCTGCTGCGCCCCGCCAACTACCCCAAGGGCACCCCGGGCCAGGGGAGCGCGGTGGTGGCCACCCCAGACGGCCGCAAGCTCGGGGTGGTGAACCTCGAGGGGCGGGTGTTCATGCGCAACCTCGACGACCCGTTCACGGTGGTGCGGGAGGAGATCGCCAAGCTGCGCGCCGCCGGGGCCAGGCTCATCCTGGTGGACATGCACTGCGAGGCCACCAGCGAGAAGAACGCCATGGGGCACTACCTCGACGGCGAGGTCTCCGCCGTGGTCGGGACCCACACGCACGTGCAGACCGCGGACGCGCGGGTGCTCCCCGGCGGGACCGCCTACGTCACCGACGTGGGGATGTGCGGCCCGTGGGACTCGGTCATCGGCGTGAAGAAGGAGCTCGTCATCCAGCGCTTCCTCACGCAGCGGCCGGTGGCCTTCGAGCCGGCCAAGCGCGAGGTGTGGCTGCAGGGGGTGGTGCTCGACCTCGACGACGAGACCGGCCGGGCCCGCTCCATCGAGCGCGTCCAGGAGCGGCTCCCGGACTGAGCGCGCGGGACCGGCGCCTCGGGCGCGCCGGGCTCCTCCCCACCCGCTCCGCCTCCGAGGCGGAGCTATCGCTGGTACGCCGCCGGCTCGGGCACCGGCTCGAGCAGCACCGGCGGCGCGTGCAGGTAGGCGGTGGTCCGGCGCTTCTGGTCGATGTCGTCGTAGACCCGGCGCACCTGCTCCGGGGTGAGCCGCAGGACGTCGGCGGCTGCCTCGGGCGGCACGTCGTGGTTGCGGGCCCAGAGCAGCAGGTCGAGGGTCCGCAGGTCCACCGAGAAGTAGAACTCGTCCTGTCCCTGGGCGAGGCTGAAGGTGTCGGTGGTGCTCGGCCGCTCCAGGATCTCGGGCAGCACCCCGAGGTGCCGCCCCAGCGCGTGGACCTGGGTCTTGTAGAGGCTGGCGATGGGCTTCACGTCGGCGGCGCCGTCGCCGAGCTTCACGAAGAACCCCTGGTCGTACTCGAGCCGGTTGGGCGTGCCCGCCACGGCGTAGCCGCGGCGGTCGGCCCAGGTGTACTCGAGCATCTTGCGGGTGCGCTGCTTCAGGTTGGTCGCCGCCACGATGTCGGCGTAGGCGGCGGGCGGCAGCCGGAAGCGGCGGTCGCCGCCAGGGGTGCGCACCACCGCGAACGGCACGTTCAGCGTGTCCACGTTCAGCCGGTCGCCGTGCATGACCAGCTTCCACGGCATGTCGGGCGTGAACCCGGGGAAGACCGAGCGCAGCGCCTCCTCGCGCAGCCGGTAGCAGCCGGCCGCCTCCAGCGCCGGGGCGATGTCCTGGAGCTGGTGCTCGATCCCGAGCGCCTCGCACTGCGCGCGGCCGTAGCGGGTGGACTCGGGCGAGGAGTCCCGCTCCGGCAGCAGCAGCGCCAGCACCCGTCCCGCCCCGAGCGCGCGGGTCGCCAGGGCGGCCACGCAGGCCGAGTCCACGCCGCCGGACACCGCCACCACCACGCCCCGGCGCCGCAGCCTCCGCTGCACCGCGTCCCGCAGCCCGGCCGCGAGCGCCGCGGCTCGCGCCTCCACGTCGAGCTGGAGCACGTCCTTCGAGAACGCCGTCATGGTTCCCCCCGGAGCGCGAGCCGGACCAGCTCCTGCCGGAGCAGCTTCCCCGCCGCGTTGCGCGGCAGGGCCGGCAGGAAGCGCACCGCCACCGGCACGCAGTGCGCCGGCAGGTGCTGCCGGCAGAAGGCGCGCAGCTCGCGCTCGCCGGCGGAGCGCTCCGGCCGGCAGACCACGAAGATCGCCGGCGCCTCGCCCAGGACCGGGTCGGGGATGCCGGCCACGGCCGCCTCCAGCACGTCCGGGTGGCGGAGGGCCACCTGCTCGATGCGGGCGGGGCTCTCCCGGTGGCCGCCGATCTTGAGCATCTCCTTGGCCCGGCCGGCGATGAAGAAGAACCCATCCTCGTCGCGCCGGGCCAGGTCGCCGGTGTGCAGCCCGTCGGCGCGGAAGGTGGCGGCGGTCTCCTCGGGCGCGCCGAGGTAGCCGGCGGTGACGTTCTCCCCGCGCGCCACCAGCTCCCCGACCTCGCCGGCCGGCAGCTCGCGCCCGTCCGGGCCGAGCACCCGCAGCTCCACCCCGGGGATGGCGACGCCGATGGAGCCGGCCTTCTCCTCGCCCCGCTCCGGCGGCAGGTAGGCGAGGCGCGCGGTGGCCTCGGTCTGGCCGTACATGACGTAGAGGAGCGCGGGGTGGAAGCTCCGGCGGGCCCAGCGGATGGTCTCCGGGGCCATGGCGCCGCCGGCCTGGGTCACGTAGCGCAGCCGCGGCCTGGGCGCCGCGGCCACGTCGCACTGCCGGCGCAGCAGCTCGAAGGTGAGCGGCACCCCGGCGAACCCGGTGCAGCCCTCGCCGGCGATGCCGTCGAGGACGACGCGCGGGTACATGGAGCGGGGCTCGAGGTACACCGAGCCGCCGACGTACAGGTGCGTCTGCAGCACCGAGAGGCCGTAGCAGTAGTGGAGCGGGAGGATCGCCATGGCGCGGTCGGCCGGGCCGAGGCCGAGGTAGGCGACGATGGAGCGGGTGTTGGCGAGGAGGTTGCCGTAGGTCTGGACGACCCCGCGCGGCTCGCCGGTGCTGCCCGAGGTGAAGAGCACCAGCGCCTCGTCCCCCGGCGACACCGGCCAGGCCTCGGCGGGCGCCGCGCCGGGCCGCGCCGGAGCGCCGTCCGGGCCGAGCCGC
>JAJXVM010000266.1 GCA_021782135.1 Myxococcales bacterium
CCCGGTCATCCGCCGCCACCCGGGCGCGCTCCCCGGCGAGCCGGTGATCGAGCTCGACGACGCCGACGGGTTCCAGGAGTCGCGCTTCGCCCCCCGCGCGCCGGCCCCGCGCCGCCCCGCCGCCGCCCGGAGCGAGCCGGAGATCGACTACAGCTACGACCAGAGCCACTCGGCGGGCGCCGGCGCCCCCTTCCCGCGCGGCGCCCGGGTGGTGCACGGCTCGCTCGGCGAGGGGATCGTGAAGTCCTGCGACGGCGCCGGGGCCGAGGCCAAGGTCACCGTGGCGTTCTTCGGGGCCGGCGAGAAGCGGGTGCTGGCGAGGTTCCTGCGGCCGGGGTGAGCGCGCCTCGCGGGAGGCTCAGGGCGCGGGCCGCCTCACAGCGTCCGCACCCCGAACACCAGCGACACCAGGAAGGAGAGGATCGCCATGGCGATGGCGAGGAGGAGCGCGTGCCCGAACCCCAACCCGTAGGCGAAGGTGACCGTCGCCAGCCAGACGATCACGTAGAGCAGCCAGGGGAGGAGCAGGAACCAGAGGAACTTCGCGAGCGTGAGGTACCAGGCCGCCGACAGGAAGAAGGCCACCGCCAGCGCGGTCCCGAAGGTGTTGCGCGGGTTCCCGGGCGTCACCCACCCCACCGCCAGCATGAGCACCAGCGCCGAGGCGGCCCAGCGGACGAGGAAGGCTCCGACGTGCGCGAGCATGGCTCCAAGATAGCCGGTCGCGACGCCCCCGCCCCTTCTTTATACTAGGGCATGGCGACCACCACTCCGCAGCCGGGCGCGCTCCCCGAGGTCTCGGAGGAGCTGCTGCGCGCCCTCCCCAAGACCGACCTGCACTGCCACCTCGACGGCTCGCTGCGCCTCGAGACCATCCTCGACCTCGCCGAGAAGCAGGGCGTGCGCCTCCCGGCCGAAACGCCCGAGGGGCTCGCGAAGGCCATCCACATGGGCCAGAACACCGGCTCGCTGGAGAAGTACCTCGAGGCGTTCGGCATCACGCTCTCGGTGCTCCAGACCGAGGAGTCGCTCTACCGGGCCGCCTACGAGCTGGCCGTGGACGCCGCCGCCGAGAACGTGCGCTACCTCGAGGTGCGCTACTCGCCGGTGCTGCACACCCGCAACGGCCTGAAGCCGACCACCATCGTGGACGCCGTGCTCGAGGGCCTGCGGGCCGCGAAGCGCGAGACCCACGTCAAGTCGAACGTCATCATCTGCGGCATCCGCCACATCGACCCCGCCACCTCGCTGCGGCTGGCCGAGCTGGCGGTGGCGTACAAGAACCGCGGCGTGGTCGGCTACGACCTCGCCGGCGCCGAGGAGGGCTACCCCTCGAAGGCCCACCAGGCCGCCTTCCAGCTCATCCTCTCGAACAACGTCAACGTGACCATCCACGCCGGCGAGGCCTTCGGCCCCGAGTCGATCGCGCAGGCCGTCCACTACTGCGGCGCGCACCGCATCGGCCACGGCGTGCGGCTGCGCGAGAACGGCGACCTGCTCAACTACATCAACGACCACCGGGTGCCGCTCGAGATGTGCCCGTCGTCCAACGTGCAGACCGGGTCGGTGGCCGACATGCGCAGCCACCCGCTCAAGTTCTACTTCGACTTCGGGCTGCGGGTGACCCTCAACACCGACAACCGGCTCATCACCGACACCACCATCACCAAGGAGCTCGGCATCGCCCACCGCGAGATGGGCTTCACGCTCGAGGACCTCTGCACGCTCCTCGTCTCCGGCTTCAAGAGCGCCTTCCTGCCCTACCGGGAGAAGGCCGACCTGCTCAAGGCCGTGAACCAGGAGATCGCCGCGGTCCTGGCGAGGTTCGGCGCGCCGCCGAGGCTGGTGGACGCCCTGCCGCGCCGGGCCGGGGAGGCGTAGAATCCCCCGGCCATGACCGCCCTCGCCCGCTTCCGCTCGCCGCTCGGCCCGCTCTCCGTCGAGGCGAGCGACGAGGGGGTGTGCGCGCTGCTCCTCGGGGCGAGCGGCGCCGCCCGGCCCCCGGTCTCGGCGCTCACCCGCCGCCACGTGGAGGACGCGCTGGCGGCGCTGGAGGACTACTTCGCCGGGAGGGCGCCACGGATCCCGGCGCTCGATCTGCGCGGGAGCGCCTTCGAGCGCGAGGTCTGGGAGGAGTTGCTGCGGATCCCCTTCGGCGAGACCCGCACCTACGGCGAGGTGGCGGCGCGGCTCGGTCGCCCGGGCGCGGCGCGCGCCGTGGGCTCCGCCAACGGGCGGAACCCGGTCGCCGTCCTCGTCCCCTGCCACCGGGTGGTCCAGGCCGGGGGCAGGCTGGGCGGCTACGCCGGCGGGCTCGAGGCGAAGCGCTGGCTGCTGGCGCACGAGGCCTCGCACGCGCCGCTGCTGCGGGTGAGCCGGTAGGCGCCGCGGCCGTTCGAGGCGACCCCAGATGGGCGGCTGAGCGTCGCGCCCGAAGCTCGTACACTCCCGCCGCCGCGGGTGGCTCCGAGCGCGCGCCGGTTCGCGTGGCGCGGGGAAGCGGCCGGGCGCACATTGAGAGAGCGACGGGGCCCGGTTTTCTTGCCGTTTCCGGGGAGCTGGGCGACAGTCGGCGGACGGAGGCGGCGTACACCCATGGCAAAAGTTCTCGCGATGATCCTGGCCGGCGGCGAGGGGCGCCGGCTCGATCCGCTCACCCGGGAGCGGGCCAAGCCCGCGGTCCCGTTCGGCGGCCGCTACCGCATCATCGACTTCGTCCTCTCCAACTTCGCCAACTCCGGCGTGCTGCAGATGAAGGTGCTGGTGCAGTACAAGTCGGACTCGCTCAACACCCACGTGCAGCGCGCCTGGCGGCTCACCCCGCTCCTCGGCGAGTACGTGGAGATCGTCCCGGCGCAGATGCGGGTCGGCCCGAAGTGGTTCGAGGGCTCGGCCGACGCCATCTACCAGAACCTCAACATCATCACCGACGAGGAGCCGGACTACACCTTCGTCTTCGGCGCCGACCACGTCTACCGCATGGACGTGCGCAAGATGCTCTCCTACCACCAGGAGAAGCGGGCCGACTTGACGGTGGCCGCCATCCCCATCCCCAAGGAGGAGGCGAGCGAGTTCGGCATCATCGAGGTGGACGAGGACGGGCGCATGATCGGCTTCGTGGAGAAGCCGAAGAGCGACCCGAAGACCATGCCCGGCGATCCGACCCGCTGCCTGGCGTCGATGGGCAACTACCTCTTCGGCACCGAGGCGCTGGTGCAGGAGATCGTGCGCGACGCCGGCGACCCCAACAGCGCGCACGACTTCGGCAAGTCGATCGTGGCCTCGATGTACCCGCGCAAGCGGGTCTTCGTGTACGACTTCGCCACCAACGAGGTGCCGGGGCAGAGCCAGAAGGAGCGGGGCTACTGGCGCGACGTCGGCAACCTCGACGCCTACTACCAGTGCAACATGGACCTGGTGGCGGTGGACCCGATCTTCTCGCTCTACAACGACCGCTGGCCCATCTACACCATCCAGTACAACTACCCGCCCGCCAAGTTCGTCTTCAACAACGAGAAGGAGGGCCGGGTCGGCTTCTCGACCGACACGCTGGTGTCCGAGGGCTGCATCATCTCGGGCGGCCACGTGCACCACTCCATCCTCTCGCCCAAGGTGCGCATCAACAGCTACGCCTTCGTGGAGGACTCGATCCTCTTCGAGAACGTGAACATCGGCCGGCACTGCCGGATCCGGCGCGCCATCATCGACAAGCACGTGGACATCCCCGCCGGCACCTCCATCGGCTACGACCTCGACGAGGACCGCAAGCGCTTCCACGTCACCGAGAGCGGGATCGTGGTCATCCCCAAGGGCATGCGCATCGAGGGCGCCTGACGGGCCCGGCCGTGCCGCTCGACGAGGAGATCGCCAGGCTCTTCCTGGTGGGCTTCCAGGGGACGACCCCCAGCCCCGAGGTGCTGGAGCTCGTCCGCCGCGGCGTGGGCGGGGTGATCCTCTTCGCCCGCAACGTGGAGCAGGCGGAGCAGGTGGCCGAGCTCTCCGCGGCGCTCAAGCGCGCCGCCGGGCGGCCGCTGCTCGTGGCCATCGACCAGGAGGGGGGGCGGGTGGCGCGGCTGCGCGCGCCGCAGGGCTTCACCGAGCTGCCGCCGATGCGGGCGGTCGGCCGGACCGGCGACGAGTCCCTGGCCTTCGAGGTGGGCGCGCTGCTCGGCCGCGAGCTGCGCGCCGCCGGCGTGGACCAGGACTACGCGCCGGTGGTGGACGTGGACACCAACCCCGCCAACCCGGTCATCGGCGACCGCAGCTTCTCGCGCGACGCGCGCGAGGTGGCGCGGCTGGGCGCGGCGCTGGCGCGCGGGCTCCAGTCGGCCGGCGTGGCCGCTTGCGCCAAGCACTTCCCCGGCCACGGCGACACCAGCCAGGACTCGCACCGGGACCTGCCCCGGCTCCCGCACCCGCTCGAGCGGCTCGAGGAGGTGGAGCTGGTCCCCTTCCGCGCGCTCGCGGCCGCGGGGGTGGCGGCGGTCATGACCGCCCACGTGGTCTTCGAGCGGCTCGACCCGCGGCTGCCGGCCACCTTGAGCGCCCGGGCCCTGCGCCTGCTGCGCGAGGCGTGCGGCTACCGCGGCTGCGTCGTCTCCGACGACCTGGAGATGAAGGCGGTGGCGGAGCACTTCGCGCTCGAGGAGGCGGTGCCGCTCGCGCTCGGGGCGGGGGTGGATCAGCTCCTCGTCTGCCACACCCCCGCGCTGCAGCACCGGGCCATCGACCTCGCCCGAGCGGCGGTGGAGCGGGGCGAGGTGCCGCGCGAGCGGCTCGCCCAGGCCACCGCCGGCGTGGAGGGGCTGCTGCGCTGGGCCGG
>JAJXVM010000267.1 GCA_021782135.1 Myxococcales bacterium
CGGCGAGAACCAGCCCGACCGCCGCGACCGCAGCGAGGCGCCCGGAGCGGGAGCCCCGGCGCGGCGCCGCCACCCCGGTCCGGGCCACCGCGCGGATTCCCCGGCGCGCCAGCGCTTCGGTGGCGAGCCGCGCCAGGCCGCGGGGGATGCCCGCGGCGATCGGCTCGTCCGGCCGCGCGAGCGAGTCCCTCAGGCGGGAGAAGCCGGCGGCCGGGAAGAGGGAGGCGAGGTCCCGCGCCGCCTGGAACCGGGCGCGCTCGTCGGCGACCGGCGCCTCGAGCCAGAGCTCCATCAGGAGGTTCGCGCCGCAGCGGGGGCAGGCGACGTCCGAGTCGCTCTGCGCGCCGCAGGCGGGACACAGGTCGAGCTGCGGCGAGGTCGCGGACACGTCGTCCCCCAGGTCGTCGGCTGGCGGGATCGACGATAGCCGATCCACTCGGCGCGCGGGGCGGCGCGATGACAGGGAAGGCGCCTACCCCGCCTCGAGCCAGGCCGCGTAGGCGTCGAAGCGCGTCTCGCGGCCGAGGAAGTCGCGCACCAGCTCGGCGGCCTTCTTCGACCCGCCCGGCGCGAGCACCCGCTCGCGGTAGCGGCGCGCCGGGGCCGGGTCGAGGAGGTGGGCGCGGTCGAAGGCGGTGAAGAGGTCCTTCGCGATCACCATCGACCACATGTACGTGTAGTAGATGGCCGAGTAGCCGTCGAGGTGGCCGAAGGAGGCGTGGAAGAAGGTCCCGTCCACGTGGCGGAAGGGCGTGTAGCGCTCCTGCAGCTCGGCCACCACCGCGGTGGTGTCGAGCCCCTGGGGATCGCGCCGGTGCAGCTCGAGCGAGAGCGCGGCGTAGAACATCTGCTGGCGGACCCAGAGCCCCTTGCCGTACTCGTCGGCGGCGCGCGCCCTGGCGAGCAGCGCCGCCGGGATGGGCTCGCCGGTGTCGAGGTGGCGGGCGAAGGTGGCCAGGGTGGCCGGGTCCCAGATCCACTCCTCGAGCAGCTGCGAGGGCGCCTCCACGAAGTCCCACTCGGTGGCGACGCCGCTCTGCGCCGCCCAGCGGACCTGCCCGCCGAGGACGTGGTGCAGGAGGTGGCCGAACTCGTGGAAGAAGGTGCGCACCTCGTGGTGCTCGAGGAGCGCCGGCGCCGCGCCCGGCCGCGGGAAGTTGCAGACCAGCGCCCCCTCCGGCAGCCGCTTGCCGGCGACGCCGTTGCGCACCGTGAACTGGGCGTAGTGCTTGTACTTGCCCTCGCGCGGGTGCATGTCGAGGTAGATGCGCCCGAGTCGGCGGCCGCCCTCGAAGACGTCGTGGACCTCCACCTCCTCGTGCCAGGCCGGCGACCCGGGGACGCGGCGGTACTCGATCCCGAAGAGCCGGGCGGTGACGTCGAGCACCCCCTGCTTCACCCGCCCGTACTCGAAGTACGGGCGCAGCGACTGGGCCTCGAAGCCGTAGCGCTCGGCCTTGACCCGCTCCTGCAGGAAGGCCGAGTCCCAGCCGTTCACCTCGCCGGCGCCCGGGTCGTCGGCGCGCTTGCGCTCGAGGAGCTGGGCGAAGTCGCGCTGCATCCGGGGCTCGGCGGCCGCGGCGATGCGGGCGATGAAGTCGGCGGCGGCGCGCTCGCTGCCGATCATCTTGTCGGCGGTGGCGTACTCGGCCCAGGTCGGGAAGCCGAGCAGCCGCGCCAGCTCGGCGCGGCGGGCCAGCAGGCGCGAGAGGACCTCGAGGTTCTTCGGGTGGCCGCGCAGCCGGTAGAGCCTCCAGAGCGCCTCGCGGACGCGCGGGCTCCGGCAGTAGGTGACCACCGGCACGTAGTCGGTGTTGTCGGTGGTGAGCACCACCTCGCCGGCGGCGTTCGCCGGGTGGGCGCGGCGAAAGTCCTCCGGCAGCCCCTCCAGCTCCTCCGGCCGGACGGCGAGCCGGCGCACGTCGTCCTTGATGTTGCGCCCGAACTCCTGGCCCAGGCGGGTCAGCTCCTCGCGCAGCTCCTTCACCCGCGCCCGCGTCGCCTCGTCCCGGTCCACGCCGGCGCGGCGGAAGTCGCGCAGTCCGCGCTCCACCAGATGGCGGGCGGCCGGGTCGAGCCCGGCCGTGGGGACCGCCAGCAGCGCGTCGTAGAGGCCGCGGTCGAGCCCCAGCTCGGTGGCGAGCCCGTCGATCTCGATCTCGGCCTGCTCGGCCGCGGCCCGGACCGCCGGGTCGGGGTGGACGCTGCGGCCCAGGCTGGCCCGCGCCGCCGCCTCGCCGATCTGGCCGAAGGCCGTGTCGTACCTCTCCAGCGCCGCCTCGGGCGCGAGCCGGCCCTTGGCGGTGCGGAACTCCTCGGCGGCGGCGCGGGCGAGGTCGAGGTCGGCGCGGCAGGAGGCGGTGAAGGATTCCGGGGTGGACTCGAGCATCCGCCGGTTATAAGCGCGGGGCCGCTTGGGGGGCGGGGGATTCGCGCGGACCCCATCGCCGGGCGGCGAAGGGGCGGAAGGATTAAAGAAGACCCGGGGGGCTCGAGATGGCGGCGCGTTTCCTGCTTGCGGCACTGGTCTTCTCGACGATCACCGGCTGCGCGCATTACCGCAAGGAGCTGGACGATCGTCCGCCCTTCTCCGAGCATTCCTTCCGGTACTTCGACCTGGAGGTCCACTGGCGCTCGCGGGACCTCGGCGAGACCCTCCGGATCTCGGGGACGATCCGCAACCTGCGCTCCTTCTTCCTGGAGAACCTGGAGGTGACGGCACGTCTCGTCGACTCCCAGGGCAAGGTGTTCGCCCGGGGAACCGCCTCCGACTTCCCGACCGACGTCTCGCCGGGCGCGACCGAACCCTTCGAGCTGGTGATTCCCACGCGGGGCAAGAAGACGGAGCGGATCCGGTTCAGCTACTTGTACTGGCTCGCGGAAGCCGTGCCGTTGCCCAGAGGCGACGAGGACGTGCCCCACTTCGGGAGCTTCGCCTCGCCGCCGTGAGGAGCGCTCCGCCGCGTGCGCGTCAGAGCGCCGGGGCGGGCAGCGCGCCCTTCACCAGGAACGCCTTGCGGGGGAAGTCCTTCTGGACGCGGTTCCCCGTCTTCACGGGCAGAGATCGGCGTCAGATCTCGCTCTTGATCTCCCGCATCATCAGGTCGGCCGCGGCCTGCTTGGGCGGGTAGCCCTCGTGCACCAGGCGGAAGACCATCTGCGCGATGGGCATCTCCACCTTCACCTTCTGCGAGAGCTCGTGGACGCTGCGGGCGTTGAGCACGCCCTCGGCGACCTGGCCCAGATCCTTCTGGATCTCGTCGAGCTTGCGCCCCTGGCCGAGGCCGAAGCCGACGCGGCGGTTGCGGGAGAGGTCGGAGGAGCAGGTGAGCACGAGGTCGCCCAGGCCGGCGAGGCCGGACAGGGTGAGGGGGTTCGCGCCCTTGCGGACGGCGAGGCGGGTGATCTCGGTGAGGCCGCGGGTGACGAGCGCGGCCCGGGCGTTGGCGCCGAAGCCGAGGCCGTCGGAGAGGCCGGCGGCGATGGCGATGACGTTCTTCACGCAGCCGCCGATCTCGCAGCCGGTGATGTCGAGCGAGGTGTAGGGGCGGAAGGTCTGGGTGTGGAAGGTGCCCTGCACCGAGCGGGTGATCCGCTCCCAGCGGCCGGCGATGGTCACCGCCGTCGGCAGGCTGCGCACCACCTCCTTCGCGAACGACGGGCCGCCGAGGAAGCAGAGGTAGGGGTGCATGGGGACGGGCAGCACGTCCTCGAGCACCTCGCTCATGGTCATGTGCGTCTCGCCCTCGATGCCCTTGGCGGCGGAGACGATGGGCACGCCGGCGTGCAGGTGGCGCTTGGCCTCGATGGCCACCTGCCGGATGGCGTGCGACGGCACCGCCAGCACCACCAGCTCGGCCCCCTCGAGCGCGCGCGCCAGGTCGGCGGTGGCCCCGACGGTGGGCGGCAGCTTCACTCCCGGCAGGTAGCGCGGGTTCTCGTGATCGCGGGTGATGGCCCCCACCACCGCCGGATCGCGACCCCAGAGCGTCGCCGGGATCCCCTTCGCCCCGAGGACGCTCGCCAGCGCCGTGCCCCACGAACCCGCTCCCAGTACCGTCGCGCGCATCCCTGTCCCTCCTTCAGCCATCTTAGGCGAAAGCGCTCTTCTACCCGATGGCCGAGCGCACCAGGGCGCGGAAAAGGTGGGGGCTCGCGCCGAGCAGGGCGAGCGCGCGGCCCCGCAGGCGCGGGTGGCGGGCCAGCGCCAGCACCAGCCGGGTGACCGCCTGGTACTGACGGTAACGGGCCCGGGCGCCGCGCTCGTACCGACGCAGCGCGGCGTGGGTGGCGCCCTGCTCCAGCGCGGACGGGAGCTCGCGGGCGAGCGCGAGCGCGGAGGCGAAGGCCAGCGAGAGCCCCTCGCCGGTGACGGCGTCGAGGTAGCCGGCCGCGTCCCCGAGCAGGACCAGGCGGTCGGCGCAGGTCTGCGACACCCGCTGCTCGAGCGGGCCGGCGCCGGCCGGAGGGGAGTCGAACGGCGCGGCGGCGAACCGGTCCTGCAGCGCCGGGAACCGCTCGAGCAGGGCCTCGAAGGAGTGCGCCACGCCCTCCTCGAACAGGAACGCCACCCCGACCCGGCGTGGCCCCACGGGGGTCACGTAGGCCTCGACCCCCTCCGCGAAGTGGACCTCGACCGCGTCGGTCCAGGGCGCGCGGGCGAAGTGGCGGCGGACCCCGAAGCGGCGGAGCGCAGGCCCCGGCAGCAGCCAGCCCTCGCGCGCCCGCACCGGCGAGGCGAGCCCGTCGGCGGCGACGAGGAGCCGGCCGGCGCGCTCCCCCGCGCTCGTCTCCAGCACCACCTCGTTCGGG
>JAJXVM010000268.1 GCA_021782135.1 Myxococcales bacterium
CGCCGATCCCGGCGCCGGCCGCGGCCGCGCCGCCCGCGCCCACGGCGGTGCGGGTGCCGGCGGTGGCGCAGGCGGTGAGGGAGGCGAGCAGCGCGACGGCGGTGAGCTTGGACAGCCTGTTCATGGGCGTTGGCTCCTGAGAGGGTTGTACGGGGCGTTTTCTTGCACCCCCCGCCGCTCGGCGCAAGGGCAAGCGACGGGGCGGCGGGTCGGCCCGGCGCCAACTCCCGGCTCGCCCGTTTCCCCACATGAGCTAGAATGCCCCCCCGGGAAGGTGACATGAAGGGTTCCGACGTCGAGGTCACCGATCGCACGCTCTCCTCGCCCTCGCAGCGCGCGGGCCCGGCCGAGAGCCGTCCCTATCTGCTGGTGCTGGCGGGTCCCCACCTCGGGGAGATCCACCCGCTCCCGCCCGACCGCGACCTCGCGATCGGCCGCGGCGACGGCGCGGACATCCGCCTCCGCGACGAGGGGGTCTCGCGCCGGCACGCCGTCCTCCGCGTGGAGGGAGACGCGGCCTGGCTGCGCGATCTCGGCAGCCAGAACGGCACGCACGTGGACGGCGCCCGCGTGAACGCGATCCAGCTGAAGGACGGCGCGCGCGTCCAACTCGGCTTCTCCACCGTCCTCAAGCTCGCCTTCATCGACCAGGTCGAGGCCGAGTACCAGCGCAGGCTGGCGCAGGGCGCGATGCACGAGCCCCTCACCGGGCTCTACAACCGCCGCCACTTCCAGGAGCGGCTCGCGGCCGAGCTCGCGTCCGCGCAGCGCCACCAGCGCGCCCTGGCGCTGCTCTTCGTGGACATCGACCACTTCAAGGCCGTGAACGACCGCTACGGCCACCTCGCCGGCGACGAGGTGCTGCGGATGGTGGCCTACGTGCTGCAGGGAGCGCTGCGCAAGGAGGACGTGCTCGCGCGCTACGGCGGCGAGGAGTTCGTGATCCTGGCGCGGGAGACCAGCGCCAACGGCGCCCGCGCCCTGGCGGAGCGCGTCCGCAAGGCGGTGGAGCGCTCGCGCTGCGGGTTCCAGGAGCACGAGCTCGCGGTCACGGTCAGCGTCGGCGCGGTGGTCGTCGGCGGGCTCCAGCACTACCTGCCCGGGGAGACCGAGCGGAAGCTCCTCGGGATGGCCGATCGGGCGCTCTACGAGGCCAAGGCCGCGGGCCGGAACGGCTGCGTCGCGCTGGCCGCTTCCGAGGCTCCGGAGGACCCTGACGCGGTGCGTCGAGCGGGGCTTGACCGTCAAGCAGGGCGGTGACATACCGCCGATGTCATGCGCGTGACCCTCGGAACTCCCGTCAAGACCGGCCTCACCGACCCTGCGCTGTCGGGCCTCTCCCAGGCCGAGCGCGCTGCCCGGGCGCTCGCCGAGTCCCGCCGGGATTCCGAGGAGCCGCTGCCCATCCGGCTGCTCGCGGACTCCATCGACTACCGCGCCACGCTGCGCTCGGTGGCGGCGGCCATCGTGCCGGACATCGCCGACTGGTGCTTCGTGGACCTCCTCGACGCCGAGGGGGCGCCGCGGCGGGTGGAGGTGGCCCACGCCGACCCGGCCAAGGCCGACCTCGCGGTCCGCATGCGCGCCGTGCCGCTCGGGATCGACTGGTCCACACCCTCGGTGCAGACCATCCGCGACCGGAGCCCGCGCCTCATCCGGCAGATCGACGAGAGCGTGCTCGCCTGGGCCACCCACGACCCCGACCACCTCGCGGTGCTGCGCGCCATCGGGCCGAACTCGATGGTGATCGTGCCGCTGCTGGCGCGCGACCGGGTCATCGGCGCGCTCACGCTCATCCGCTCCGTCACCCTGCCCGGCCTCGACGAGTCGGACCTCGTCAAGGTGCGCGAGCTGGCGGGCCCGGCCGCCCTGGCCATCGACAACGCCCGGCGCATGGCCGACGAGCGCGCCGCCCGCATCGCCGCCCAGCAGGAGGTGGACATCGAGCGGCACGAGCGCAGCCTCGCGCAGGAAGGGGTCGCGCGGCTGCGCCGGCTGCAGTCGGTCGCCGCCTCGCTCTCGGCGCCGCTCCCCCCGAAGGTCGCGGCCCGGGTGGCGTTCGAGAACGCGCTCTCCATGCTCGAGCCGTCGCGGGCCACGCTGGTCGGGGCGCGCGACGACGGCTCGCTGGAGATGCTCTACGCGTACGGCTGGCCGGCCGACCTGCTCGAGCGCTGGCGCGTCTTCCCGCCCGACGCGCCGGCCCTGGTCTCCGAGGCCCACCGGACGCAGACCCCCATCTTCATCGACACCGTCGAGGCGCTCCAGAACGCCTACCCGAGCGTGCAGGAGATCCCGAAGCTGCTCGGCGACCAGGCCCGCGCCGTGGTACCGCTGCTCTGCGACGGCCGCTCGCTCGGCGCGATGGGGCTCGCCTTCCGCAAGTCGCGCCGGCTCGAGGACGGCGAGCGGGAGTTCATGATCGCGGTCGGCCACCTGCTCGCCCAGGCCATCGCGCGCGCCCGCCTCCGCCGCTGAGCGGCGCGCCCGCGGAGAGCGTGCGGGCGGGCATGGCGGCTTTCCCCGCCCGTCCGGTGCGCCCGCCCCGGCCCGCTCCCCCCGGGCAGGGGCCTCCCGGCCGCGCGCCCACCGGAGCGGGCGCGATCGCGGCCCCGCGCGCCGCCGCACTTGGTGGTACGGACCGTGCTCACCATCTTTCCCCGGACCGGGAATGAACCCGTCAAGGAGGACGAGATGATGAAGAAGCTGAGCATGCTGATGGCCGCGGCGTTCCTGCTCTCGGCGGCGCCGGCGCTGGCCCAGCAGGACACCAGCGGCGCCGCGGCGCCGTCCGGCGGCACCACCACCGAGCCGTCGACCGCGGGCACCACCGAGAAGTCCGAGACGACCACCACCAAGAAGAAGATGAAGAAGAAGCACCACAAGAAGAAGATGAAGCACAAGAAGGCCACCACCGAGGAGTCCACCGGCACGACCGGCGACTCCGACGCGGGCGCGAAGTAGGGCAGCCTTCCGCCGGGCGGCCGGGTCACTTCACCGGGTCGAAGAGCCCGGCCGCCTTCTGCAGGCGCAGCGCCGCCAGGTCCACGTTGAGCGATTCGGTGACCTTGCTCAGCTCCGCCGAGACCAGGGCCGAGGTCGCGTCCGAGACCTCGATGTAGGTGGCCGTCCCGGCCCGGAAGTTCACCTCCACCAGGCGGTGGTTCTCGCGCGCGAGCGAGACCTCCTCCTCCGCCTTGGCGCGGTTGGCGACCGCGCTCTCGAGGTCGAGCTGTGCCCGCTTCACCTCGTCGAGCGCCTTCGCCTCGGCGCTCGCGCGGCTCGACTCGGCCTCGGCGAGGCGCGCGCGCGCCTCCCGCAGGTTGGCCTCGCGCAGCCCGCCGTCGAACAGGTTCCAGTTCACCGAGAGCCCCAGGTCCCAGCTCGTGTAGAGGCCGGTGAAGCCGGCGACGTTGGACCAGCGGTAATGGGCGAAGGCGTCCACCGTGGGGACGTACCCGGTGTAGACCCCCTCGCGCTGGCGCTCGTCCACGGTCACCGTCTGCCGGGCGGCCCGCACGTCGGGGCGCTCCGAGAGAGCGCGCGCCTGGAGGTCGCCTTCCGGCCGGGCCGGCTCGCGCGGCACGTCCACCTCGAAGGCCGAGTCCTTGCGGTCGAGCAGCGTCGCCAGCGACACCCGGGCCTGGGCGTAGGCGATCTGCGCCCGCTTGAGGTCCTGCTCGGTGCGGGCCCGGTCGATCTCCGCCCGCAGCAGCGTCATCTTGTTCACCGCCCCGGCCTCGTAGCGCACCCGGGCGTCCCGCTCGTGATCGCGGTTGGTGGCCAGGATCCGCTCCTGGACCGCCACCGCCTGCTTCAGGGCGGCCGCGTTGTAGTAGAGCTGCGCGGCGCCGAAGAGGATGTCGCGCCGGGTCGACTCGAGGTTGGTCGCGGCGAGCCGCTCGCTCTCGCCGGCGGTGCGGATGCCGGACCAGACCCCCGGCGCGAAGATCGCCTGGGTGAGCTGGATCTGCGCCCCGAGCTGATCCAGCGCCTGCACCACGGCGGTCTCGACGCCGGCGGGGTAGAGCAGGAGGGTCGTGGGCCCGCCCGGAGGGTTGGTGGGGCTCGCCGGGAGCGAGGGGTCGAAGGCCCCCGGCTGCGGCTGCTGGCTGCCGGGCGGGACGGCCCCGGTGGCGGAGTCGCGGACGTAGTAGCCGGTCGGGAAGGAGACCGCCGCCTCGACGTTGTTGTGCGTGTAGCTCGCGCCCGCGCCGAGCTGCGGCAGGTAGCCGCTCCAGGCCTTGGCGGAGAGCTGGTTCGCCTGCTCGAGCCGGGACCGGGCCGCGCGCAGATCGAGGTTGCGCGCCTGCACCTGGCCGAGGGCGTCGTCGAGCGTCAGCACCGGGCCCGCGGGCGGAGACGCCGGGAGCGCCTCGGGCGTGGGCGGCGCCGGCTGGGGCGAGGCTGGCTGCGCCTGCGCGGCGAGCGCGAGGCACAAGGTGAGTCCGATCATCGCTTTCTCCCGCGGGGGCGCTTCCGGGCGAGGGGGCGCCGCCGAGGCCCACAGGTGTAACGGAGTCCGCGCCGGAAGGGGCGGCGAAAAGCGCGCGGAGATCTCCCCGGGGCGACCGGCTCCCTCCCCGGGCCTCGCGCTCCGCGGGAGGTGGGGAGAGGCGCCCGGCCGGGGAAGGCTCAGCGGGCGCGCCCGCCCAGATCCTCGACCTCGGCCTCGATGTCCTTGCGGTCGTCCGCGTCCGGCCGGAGCTCGAGGTAGCGCTTGAAGTGGCGCACCGCGCCGGCCCGATCCCCGCGCTCCTTGCAGGCGAAGCCCAGGTAGTAGCTCGGCATGGGGTTCCCGGGGTCCTCGC
>JAJXVM010000017.1 GCA_021782135.1 Myxococcales bacterium
TTCCGATCTTCGGCCACGCGCTCCCAGATCGCGGCCCGGGTCTCGACGTAGCGCGGCCGGAGCAGCGGTCCGCGCACCCGGCCGTCGCGGCCGCTCCAGACCTCGCGCCAGCCCGCGGGAGGAGGTCCCGCGGGGGATCCCTCGGGGAACTGCTTCACGAAGAGGGTGCCGGGCGTGGCGTCGTCGAGCCGGACCGGGCCGAGCGGCAGCGGGCACGGATCGCCGATCTCCGCAGCGCAGGCCTGCTCGAGCGCCGGCGAGTCCCAGCCCACTCGCGCCGGCGGCGGGCGCCGCGCCACCAGCCAGCGCGCCGTGGCGAGATCGAGCCGCTCGCCGGGGATGGGGCGATGGCGGGCGAAGGCGCCCGGCGGCGCGACGGCCAGCGGGAGCACGAGGAGCGCCGTCACGGAGGCCAGGGGCGGCACCCGCCGGTGCAGCGCCACGAGGGCGGCGGTGAGCGCGACGGCCACGATGACCACCACCAGCGCCAGCCGCGGGCCCTCCGTGCCGGGCAACCGGCGGCGGTCGAGCAGGATCGCGGCCGCGCTCGCGCCGGCGAGGGCGATGGCGAGCCGCGGCGCCGCTCTCGGCAGCCAGTCCTCGAGCCGGGAGAGCCCCTCGCAGGCGAGGAGCGAGAGCGCCGGCCCGAACGCCACGAGGTACCGGCTCTGGCGCCACCAGTCCACCGGCCCGATGCGCAGGAAGGTGAGGAGGAGCCACTCGAGGGCCAGCGGCGCCAGCACCCAGGCCGCCCAGCGCGGGCGCGCCGCGCCGCGGCGCAGGAACGCCCCCAGCGCGGCGAGCTCGAGCGCGAGGAGCGCCGCCGGCTGCGTCTCCGCCACCGCCGTGTAGAAGTAGCTCCGCCAGAGCTGGCGCAGCTCCAGGCGGGGGGCCACGTTGCCGCCCTGGTAGGCGTTCACGTGCACGAACCAGAGCAGGTCCCGGTACGCCGCCGCCCCCACGGCGAGGTAGGCGGCGAAGGGCAGGAAGGCCGCCGCCGCGGCGCCGAAGCGGCGCCGGTGGACGAGCAGCGCGGCGCCGAGCGCCACGAAGAGCGGCCCTTCGGGGCGAGAGATCCCGAGCAGCCCGAGGCCGGCCGCGGCGAGCGCCGCCTCGTCGAGGGCCAGGCCGAGCAGCGCCACCGCGAACCCCGCGGCGAAGAGGAGCTCGGTCATGGTCGAGGAGGCCTGGCCGAAGAAGTCGAGCTGGGTGGCGAGGAACAGGCCGGCGAGCCAGGGGCGAGCCATCCCGAGCCGGCGGGCGGCCAGCATCGTGGCCGCGAGCGCGACCGCGGCCGGGACCAGGCTGAAGAGGCGCGCCGCGCGCAGCCCGAGCCGGGCCGGCGCCGCGTAGAGCAGCATGAAGGCCGGCCGATCCCAGGTGTGGAGCAGCAGCATCGGGTCGGCGAGGGCGGCCCGCGCGTGGCGGAGGTGCGTCAGGTGATCGTGGACGTACGACTCGGGGGAGAGGAGGGCCGAGAGGGCGAAGAGGGCCGAGAAGCCCAGCACCAGGAGCCGTCCGGCCCGGTCGAGCCGGGCCACGAGCACCGCGGCGACGGCCGCCGCCAGCGCGGGGAAGAGCCAGAGCAGGGCCGCCATCGGGGCCTTCTACCACGGGTCCCAGGCGGGTGAATGCGGGCGCCGCCGCGGCTCGGTTCCGGTTAACCTGCACCGGTCCACCCGAGGAGCCCGACCTGGCAAGCCAAGAGCACGTCCCCCCGGCCGAAGCACCGCGCCTCGAGCGCTGGCTCGCGATCGGTGCGGCCGTCGCGCTCGGCCTCCTCGCCGCCGCGCGGCTCTGGGAGGTCTACCCGCTCGTCGAGAACCGCCTCGCGTTCGGCGCCGGGCCGGCCGGCCGGGCCATCCTCGACCTGGAGGCGGGCGAGGCGCTGCGCGGGCTCCACCTCCTCGACCTCCTGTGGCTCCTGGCCGGTCCCGGGCCGTCGCCCACGCTACGGACCCTCCTCGCCGCCCCGGTGCTGGCGGCGACCGGCCCCTCCCACGCGGCCGAGAGCGCGGTCACCATCCTTCACTACGCGCTCCTCGCGGTGGCGCTCGCCTGGGCGGCGCGCTCGCTCGTCCCGCGAGAGCCGCTCGCCGCCTTCGCGGTGGCGGCGCTCGCCACCGCCGCGCAGGCGGGGCTCCTGGGGGTCGCCGCGACCGCGAGGCTGGAGGTGCTCTCGGCGCTCTGCGTCACCGCCGCGCTCGCCGCCTGGCTCCGGTACCGCGACGGAGGGGACGGCGCGCCGATCTGGCCGGTGGCCCTCCTCGGCAACTGCCTCTTCCACGCGAGTCCGCTCGCCGGCGCCGCCTTCACCGCGACCGCGCTGGTCTTCGAGGCGAACGCGCTCCCCCGGGCCGCCTTCCGGAAGGGGGTGCCGCCTCGGCTGCGCGCGCTCGCGACCTGGCTCGCCGGGCCGATGGTCGCCTGGGCCGCCCTGCCTCCCGGGCGGCTCGGCGCGCTCGTCGCCGGGCTGGGGCGAGAGAGCGCCGCCGCTCCGCCCGGGATCCTCGGCGGGCTGCGCCTCTACCTCGCCGCGCTGCTGCGCGACGGCTACGATCGCCCGGCTCGGGTGGGGATCGCGCTGGGGCTCGCCGCGACGCTCACCGCCGTCCTGCGGGTGCCGGCCGCGCGCCGGCGCTTCGCCCCGCTGCTGGTCTTCGCCGCCCTCGAGCTCGCCGCGCTCGGCTTCGGCAGCCGCGCCAACTTCCAGGCCCGCTTCGTCCTCAACCTGGTGCCGGTGGTGGCGCTGCTCTGCGCCGCGCCGCTGCAGCTCCTCGCCCCCTTGCCGAGGCTGCTGCTCTCGCTCCCGCTCGTCGGCCTGCTCGCTACCGGGGTGGCCGACCTCTGGACCGGGCCGCGCCTCGCGCAGGCGCTCGAGGCCGGCTTCTCGGCTCCGGTGGTGCAGGACACCTGCGTGACGCTCTCCGGGATCGTCCCGCCGGTGCGGGGCACGCTGGTGAACCGCGTGCCCGACCCCTTTCGGCAGGACTGCGCCATGGACCTCTTCTTCGAGGCCCGGCGGCAGGGGATCCGGCTCGACGTCCACCGCGGCTGGCCGGCGCGCGGCGACCCGGAGGCGCTCGACCTCTCGGTCGGGTGCCGCCCGCCGCCGCCGGAGCTCGGCGGGTTCGAGCCGGCCGGGCCGCCGGCGCGGGTGGGAGAGGTCTGCGCCCAGCGCTACGAGCGGCGCTGACCAGCTTGTGATCGCCGCTGGCGACCGCGTACCATGCGCGGGTGAGAACCGATCCCTCCTCCAGCGGTCCCGGTTTCCACCCGGCGAGCGCCCCCGACTACCTCCCGCGCCGCCAGCTCGGCGAGCTGCAGCTGCGCCGGTTGCAGGCCATCGTCACCCGCGCCTGGGAGCGGGTGACGGTCTTCCGCGAGCGGATGAGCGCCAACGGGCTCACCCCCGCCGACGTGCGGCGGCTCGAGGACCTGGGCCGGCTGCCGTTCACCGTCAAGTCCGACCTGCGCGACGCCTACCCGTTCGGCCTCTTCGCGAGCCCGATGGAGGAGATCGTCCGGCTCCACGCCTCTTCCGGCACCACCGGGAAGCCCATCGTGGTGGCCTACACCGCGAGCGACCTGCAGGTCTGGCAGAGCGCCATGGTGCGCACCTTCGCCGCCTGCGGGCTGCACGCCGGCGACGTGCTGCAGAACGCCTTCGGCTACGGCCTCTTCACCGGCGGGCTCGGCGCGCACTCGGGCGCGGAGGCCCTCGGCGCCACCGTGATCCCCATTTCCGGCGGCAACACCGAGCGGCAGCTCATGGTGATGAAGGACTTCGGGGTCACCGCGCTCTGCTGCACGCCGAGCTACTTCCTGCACCTCATGGAGCGGGCGCGCGAGGAGAAGGTGGATCTGGGGCGGCTGCGCACCGGGGTCTTCGGGGCCGAGCCCTGGAGCGACGCCATGCGCCGGCACATCGAGGCCGAGGGGGGCATCAAGGCCTACGACATCTACGGCCTCTCGGAGATCACCGGCCCCGGGGTGGCGAGCGAGTGCTCCGCCCAGGACGGGCTGCACGTCTTCGAGGACCACTTCTACCCGGAGATCATCGACCCCGAAAGCGGCGAGGTGCTGCCGGACGGCCGGGAGGGCGAGCTGGTGCTCACCACCCTCTCCAAGCAGGCGATGCCGATGATCCGCTACCGGACCCGCGACATCACCACCCTCGAGACCGAGCCCTGCCCGTGTGGCCGCACCATCCGCCGCATCCGGCGCATCGGGCGCCGCTCCGACGACATGTTCATCGTGCGCGGGGTCAACGTCTTCCCCTCGCAGATCGAGACCGCCATCCTGGCGGTGGAGGGCGTGCTGCCGCACTACCAGATCGTGCTCACGCGCGAGAAGGGGCTCGACGAGGTGGAGGTGCGGATCGAGGTCACGCCGGAGGCCTTCGGCGACACGGTGTCGGCGCTGGAGGAGCTGCGCGAGGCGCTCTCCCGCTCCGTCGAGCACGTCCTCGGGATCCGGGTGAAGGTGCACCTCGTCGAGCCGCGCTCGCTGGCCCGCAGCGAGGGCAAGGCCAAGCGCGTCGTGGATCAGCGCCGGATCTGAAAAGGAGCCGACCGTGAAGCTCACCCAGCTCTCGCTGTTCCTCGAGAACCGCCCCGGCCAGCTCCGCGTGCCCTGCGAGGTGCTCGGGAAGGCCGGCGTGGACATGCTCACCCTCACCCTCGCCGACACCCGCGAGTTCGGCATCCTGCGCCTGCTGGTGCGGGACGCCGCCCGGGCCCGCATCGCCCTGGAGGAGGCGGGCTGCGTGGTGAAGGAGACCGAGGTGCTGGCGGTGGAGGTGCCCGATCGCCCGGGCGGGCTCGCCGAGGTGCTGGCCGGCTTCGACCGCGCGGGGATCGCGGTCGAGTACGCCTACGCGCTCGCCTCCGGCTCGCGCGACGGCCGCGCGGTGCTGGTGTTCCGGGTGGCCGACCCGGACGACGCCGCGCGCAAGCTCCCCGAGGCCGGGGTGCGGGTGCTCTCGCGCGAAGAGGTGCTGGGGGGCTGAGCGGAGCGTGCCGGGGGGACGCCTCGCCGCGGTGGTCGCGCTCTGCCTGCCGCTCGCCGCGGCGGCGCAGTCGCCGCCCTCGCCCGCCCCCTCGGCGCCGCCCGAGCCCGAGCCCGAGACCAGCCGGTTCGGCTACTCCCCCTACGAGCAGGAGACGGTCGAGGAGGCGCTCCGGCTGCTGCACGCGACCCGCGACCCCGCGCCGGAGGGCAAGCGCGTCGAGTCGGTCGAGCAGGTGCGGCTCGAGGTGGTCGAGGAGCGCGACCCGGCGCCGCGGTTCCTCAACCTCTTCCACGTCGTCACCCGCCAGAACATCGTGGACCGGGAGCTGGTGCTCCACCCGGGCGAGCCCTGGCGCCAGTCGCTCGCCGACGAGTCGCAGCGCAACCTGGAGGCGCTCCCGCAGCTGTCGCTGGTGCTGGTGGTGGCGGCGAGGGGCAGCCGGCCGGGCCTGGTGCGCATGGTGGTCATCACCAAGGACGTCTGGAGCCTGCGGGCCAACTGGGACATCGCCTACACCAGCGGCGGCGTCGAGTCGCTCTCCTTCCATCCCTCCGAGACCAACCTCCTCGGCACGCACGAGTCGCTCTCGCTGCTCCTCGACTGGGCGCCGCTCTCGCTCTCGGTCGGCGCGCGCTTCGACGCGCCGCGCCTGTTCGAGGACCAGGTCTCGGCGACCGTCGAGGGCGGCGTCATCCTGGAGAAGGGCACCGGGATGCGGAACGGCTCCTTCGGCGGCTTCGCGCTCTCGAGCCCGCTCTGGACCACCCGCACCGAGTGGTCCTGGGGCGCGAGCGTGGCCTGGCTCGAGGAGGAGACCCGCCTCTACCAGAACGCCAAGCTCGCCTCGTTCTCGCTCGACTCCTCCGGGGGCTGCGCCGATCCCCGCACCTGCGTCCCCTACGAGTGGCGCAGCGACCTCCTCACCGCGACCGCCTCGGTGACCCGCTCCTTCGGCTGGGCCCGCAAGCAGGACGTGACGCTCGGCTTCGAGGGGCGCCGCCGCGAGTTCACCCTCCCCGACCTCTCGGCCTACGACCCGGCCACGGTCCAGGCCTTCCGGCAGACGCGGGTGCCGGTGAGCGAGGACCGGGTGGGTCCCTACGTGCAGTACCGCACCTACTCCACCAACTTCCTGCGGGTGCTCGACCTCGAGACGCTGGCCCTGCAGGAGGATCACCGGCTCGGGTTCGAGAGCTACGCCCGGCTCTACGCCTCCTCCCGCTCCATCGGGGCGAGCCGGGACTTCGCCGGGCTCTCGGCCGGCGTGTCCGACACCCTGCCGCTGCGCGATGGGCTGCTGCGCGCCGGCCTGGAGAGCATCACCGAGGTCGAGGCGGGCGCGGTCCAGGACGGCTCGCTGCAGGCCACCCTGCGGATCGCCTCGCCGCGCGGCTCGCTCGGCCGGCTGGTGCTCGACGGCGTGCTCCTCGACCGCTACCGCAACAGCCTCGACCAGACCTCCTCGCTCGGCGGCGACTCGCGCCTGCGCGGCTACCCCACCGGCTTCCTGGTCGGCTCGGACGTGCTCGCCGCCAACCTGGAGTTCCGCTCCACGCCGGTGGCCCTGGGGCGCTCGGTGCAGCTCGGGGGGGTGGCCTTCTGCGACGCCGGGGACGCCTTCGACGACTTCGGCCGGATCTGGATCCACCGCAGCGTGGGCGCCGGCCTGCGCGTGCTCTTCCCGCAGCTCGACCGGGTGGCCTTCCGGGTGGACCTGGGGTTCCCGCTCGAGCGGCCGCTGCCGGCCGGCGCCGCCCCGGCGGCCATCTTCATCCGCTTCGACCAGGGCTTCCCGCTCTACGACATCGCCCCGGCCACCGCGGCCACCCGGTGAGCCCATCGAGGAGAACGCACCATGAACCCGACCCGCTCCGCCCAGCTCCGCCGCGCGGCGGCCGCGCTGGCGCTCTGCCTCGCCGCGCCGGCCCTCGCCGCCGTCCAGGAGCGTGGCCAGATCCCCGACCGCTACCGGTGGAACCTCGCCGACCTCTTCCCCTCGACGCCGGCCTGGGCCGAGGCGGAGCGGGCGCTCGAGCGGCGGCTGCCCGGGCTCGGCGCGCACCGCGGCCACCTCGGCGACTCGGCCGCGGCGCTCCTCGCCGGCCTCGACGCCGTCTTCGGCTTCGAGCGCGACCTGCAGCGGGTGAGCGTCTACGCCAGCTCGCTCTCCGACGAGGACACCCGGGCGGCGGGTCCGCGCGAGATGAAGCAGGCGGCGGACCTGCTCCAGACCCGCTTCGCCGCCGCCACCTCCTACCTGCGGCCGGAGCTCCAGGCCCTCGGCGCCCGCCGGGTGCGTGCCTTCCTCTCGCGCGAGCCGCGGCTCGCGCCCTACCGCTTCTTCGTCGAGGACGCGCTGCGCTGGAAGCCGCACACCCGCTCGCCGGCGGAGGAGCGGATCGCGGCCGAGGCGGGGGTCCTGGAGGATGCCGGCGCCGCCGCCTACGGCATCCTCAAGGACGCCGACCTGCCCTACCCGACCGTGCGGCTCTCGACCGGCGAGGAGGTGAGGCTCGACAACGCCGCCTTCACCCTGCACCGCGCCTCGAGGGTCCGGGCCGACCGGGAGCGGGTGTTCCGCGCCTTCTTCGGCGCGTTCGCCGGGTACGAGCGGACCATGGGCGCGACCCTCTACGCCCAGGTGCAGGCGCACCTCTTCGACGCCAGGGTCCACCGCTTCGGCTCGGCGCTGGAGGCGGCGCTCTTCCCCGGCGACCTCCCGCCGGAGGTCTACCGGCAGCTCCTGCGCGACGTCCGCCGCAGCCTGCCGGCGCTGCACCGGTATCTGAAATTGCGCCAGCGGATGCTGGGCGTGTCCCAGCTCGAGTACCAGGACCTCTACGTGCCCCTCGTGCCGGAGGCGAGGCTCTCCTACACCCCCGAGCAGGCGCGGGCCGTCACCCTCGAGGCGCTGGCGCCGCTCGGGAAGGGCTACGTCGAGGCGCTGCGCGCGGGCTTCGAGAGCCGCTGGACCGACTACCTGCCCTCGCCCGGCAAGCGCACCGGGGCCTACTCCACCGGCGTCTACGGGGTCCACCCCTACCAGCTCCTCAACTTCAACGGCACCTACGAGGACCTCTCGACGCTGGCCCACGAGTCCGGCCACTCCATGCACACCTGGCTGGCCGACGCCGCCCAGCCGTTCCCCACCTCCGAGTACCCGCTCTTCGTCGCCGAGGTGGCCTCCACCCTGAACGAAAACCTGCTCGTCCACCACCTGCTCGAGCGGGCCGGGGACGATGGCACCCGGCTCTTCCTGCTCGGCGCCAGCCTGGAGAGCCTGCGGACCACGCTCTTCCGCCAGGCCCTGCTCGCCGAGTTCGAGCTGCGCGTCCACGAGCAGGTGGAGCAGGGCGAGACGCTCACCGGCGAGGGGCTCTCGGCGCTCTATCTGAAGCTGCTGCGCGAGTACTACGGCCACGATCAGGGCATCTGCCGGGTGGACGAGCTCTTCGGCGTGGAGTGGGCCTACGTCCCGCACCTCTACTACGGCTTCTACGTCTACCAGTACGCCACCAGCATGGTGGCCTCGACCGCCCTGGCGCGGGCCATCCGCGCGGAGGCGGCGCGGGGCGGCACGAGCCGGCGCGACCGCTACCTCGAGATGCTGCGGGCCGGCGGCTCCCGCTACCCCCTCGACCTGCTCGCCGCGGCCGGGGTGGACCTGCGGAGCTCGGCGCCCTTCGACGCGGCCATCGACGAGATGAACGCCACCATGGACGAGATGGAGCGGATCCTGGCGGCTCGGCGCGGCCGCGTCCGGTAGCGTGCGGCGCGCCGGGGCGCCGCCCCGACGAGGACGGGCGTCGCGGGAGGGCCGGCGCACGGGGGGCGAGGCGACCACGGTAAGATGGGCGCATGAAGATCCGACGCGGCGGGTGGATCCACGCGCTCCTCACCGGGCTCGCGCGGCGCGTCCGCGAGGCCGAGCGCGAGCGGCGGGTGCTCGACGAGGCGCTGAGCCACGCCTACGAGGGGCTCATCATCACCGACCCGCGGGGCCGGATCGTGAAGTGCAGCCGGGCCTACGCGGCCTTCCTAGGGCTCACGGTCGAGGAGATGGTCGGGCGGCCCGTCACCGAGGTGGTCGAGAACACCCGCATGGACGTGGTGGCCCGGACCGGGGTGGCCGAGTTCGCGCAGGTGCAGAAGATCCGCGGCCACGAGATGATCTGCAGCCGCATCCCCATCTTCGAGCGCGGCGAGGTGGTGGCGGTGGTCGGGAAGATCATCTTCCGCGACGTGGACGACCTGTTCGCCATGTCGGCCCGCTTCAAGTCGCTCAAGAGCGAGCTCGAGTTCTACAAGGCCGAGCTGAACCGGCGCATCGGCGCGCGCTACTCGTTCGAGAACATCGTCGGGCGCAGCGCGGTGCTGGAGCAGGTGAAGGCGCTCGGGCGCAAGGTGGCGAAGAGCGACACCACCGTGCTGCTCCAGGGCGAGAGCGGGACCGGCAAGGAGCTCTTCGCGCACGCCATCCACGTCGAGAGCAACCGCGCCCTCGAGCCGTTCGTGAAGGTGAACTGCGGCGCCATCCCCGAGAGCCTCTTCGAGTCGGAGCTCTTCGGCTACGCGCCGGGCGCCTTCACCGGCGCCCAGAAGGGCGGCAAGAAGGGGAAGTTCGGGCTCGCCGACGGGGGCACGCTGTTCCTCGACGAGGTGGGCGAGCTGCCGCTCGTGATGCAGGTGAAGCTCCTGCGCGCGCTGCAGGAGAAGGAGATCGAGCCGGTGGGCGCGCTGGAGGCGGAGCCGGTGGACGTGCGCATCGTCGCCGCCACCAACCGCGACCTCGAGGAGCAGGTCCGGCGCGGGGCGTTCCGCCAGGACCTCTACTACCGCCTCGACGTGGTGAAGCTCGAGATCCCGCCGCTGCGGGAGCGGCGGGAGGACCTGCCGCTCGTCGCCGAGAAGCTGCTCCGGCAGCTGGAGCGGGAGACCGGCGTGCCGGTGGAGGGGCTCGAGCCGGACGCGCTGGAGGTGCTGAAGGCCCACTCCTGGCCGGGGAACGTGCGGGAGCTGCGCAACGTGCTCGAGCAGGCGCTCTACGTGAAGGGCGGCAACCGCATCCGCCGCGAGGACCTGCCGCACGCGGTGGTGGGCAGCGTCGAGGAGGCCCGGCCGCCGGAGCAGCTGCTCACGCTCAAGCACCGGCTGCGCCAGACCGAGGAGGAGATCCTCCGCAAGGCGCTGCGCGAGGCGCGCGGGGACCGGCTCGAGGCGGCCCGGCGGCTCGGGATCAGCAAGTCGTCCCTGTACGCGAAGATCGAGCAGTACCGGATCGCGGCGGACTGACCGGCGACGGCCGGCCGGCCGTGCTCCCGCGGCCCCGCTCGCCGTGTTTCCAGAAGATCGGAAAAGCCTTCCAAAAATGTGGACTCGCGGCGGTCCAGCGCGAAAAGGGTCCACGTTTCGGCGAGTTGACGCGATGCGGCCAGCGTCCGTTCCGGCCTCCGGTCCGGTCCCGCTCTTCCGGATTTTTGGAAACATCGTCGCCAGTTCCGCATCGCGGAACCAGACCCCACGACGCGAAATCCTGCTCCGCAGCCTCTTTGCCGCCCCGCCCGCGCCGATCGCCCACCCTGGCACGTGCGTTGCTCTCTCGGCTCCTGGCCGCCGCTTCACGAAGAGTCAACCACGAGCCCGGAGTCGCACCGATCCATGGCGATCCTGATCATCCTGCTGGCGCTCTTCTTCCTCATGTACGTCGCCTACCGCGGCTTCTCGGTGATCCTCTTCGCGCCGGTCGCCGCGCTCGGGGCGGTGGCGCTCACGCAGCCCGGGAACGTGCTGCCGTTCTACTCCGGCATCTTCATGGAGAAGATGGTCGGGTTCGTGCAGCTCTACTTCCCGGTCTTCCTGCTGGGCGCCATCTTCGGGAAGCTCATCGAGCTCTCCGGGTTCGCCAAGTCGATCACCCGCGCCATCATCGGCGTGGTCGGCCCGAGCCGGGCCATGCTGGCCATCGTCCTCGTCGGCGCGGTCCTCACCTACGGCGGCGTCTCCCTGTTCGTGGTCGCCTTCGCCGTCTACCCGTTCGCGGCCGAGCTCTTCCGCGCCGCCGACATCCCCAAGCGGCTCGTGCCGGCCACCATCGCCCTGGGCGCGTTCACCTTCACCATGGACGCCCTGCCCGGCACGCCGCAGATCCAGAACATCATCCCCACCACCTTCTTCAAGACCGACAACTACGCCGCCCCGCGCCTGGGCGTCATCGGCGGGGTGTTCGTGTTCCTCGTCGGCATGGCCTTCCTGGAGTGGCGCCGCGCCCAGGCCCGCCGCGCCGGCGAGGGCTACGGGGACGGCCACCACCAGGAGCCCGAGCCGCTCGGCGGCGAGCAGGCGCTGGCGCACCCGCTGGTGGCGGTGGCCCCGCTCGTCGCGGTGGGGGTGCTGAACAAGGTGTTCGGCGTCGTCATCCCGCGCCACTACGGTCCCCGGTTCGACTTCGCCGCCGCGGGGGTGAAGGGGGTGGCGGCGGTGGACGTGAGCAAGATCACCGGCGTCTGGGCGGTCGAGGCGGCGCTGGTGGTCGGCGTCCTGCTGGTGCTGGCGTTCGGGTTCGGCCGCATCCGCGCCCAGTTCACCCGCGGGGTGAACGCCTCCATCGGCGGCTCGCTCCTCGCCACCATCAACACCGCCTCCGAGTATGGCTTCGGCGGCGTCATCGCCTCGCTGCCCGGCTTCCTGGCGGTGAAGGGCGCCATCGGCTCCACGTTCCACTACCCGCTGGTGAACGAGTCGGTGACCACCACCGCGCTGGCCGGGATCACCGGCTCGGCCTCCGGCGGCATGAGCATCGCGCTCGCCGCCATGGGCGCGACCTACCTCGAGCAGGCCCAGCGGCTCGGCATCAGCCCGCAGGTGCTCCACCGCGTGGCCGCGATGGCGAGCGGCGGCATGGACACCCTGCCCCACAACGGCGCCGTGATCACGCTCCTCACCATCACCGGCCTCACCCACCGCCAGTCCTACAAGGACATCTTCGCGCTCACGATCATCAAGACCAGCGCGGTGTTCGTGATCATCGGGGTCTACTTCCTGTTCGGCATCGTCTGAGGCGCGCGCCTCCAACCACCCGGGAGCTCACGTGGCCATCCACAGCGAATCGGTCGAGAAGGCGCTCGAGGGCGTCGAGGACGGCGCCAGCATCCTGGCCGGCGGCTTCGGCCTGGTCGGCATCCCCCAGGCGCTCATCCTGGGGCTGCGCGACAAGGGGGTGCGGAACCTCACCCTCGTCTCCAACAACTGCGGCGTGGACGACTGGGGGCTCGGGCTCCTGCTGCGCAACCGCCAGGTGCGCAAGGTGATCGCCTCCTACGTCGGCGAGAACAAGGAGTTCGAGCGGCAGTTCCTCTCCGGCGAGCTGGAGGTGGAGCTGGTGCCCCAGGGGACGCTGGCCGAGCGCATCCGCGCCGGCGGGGCCGGCATCCCCGCCTTCTACACCCCGGCCGGCGTGGGCACCCCCATCGCCGAGGGGCGCGAGGTGCGGCGCTTCGGCGGGAAGGACTACCTGCTCGAGCACGGGCTGCGCGCCGACTTCGCGCTGGTGAAGGCGTGGCGCGCCGACGAGATGGGCAACCTCGTCTACCGGCGCACCGCCCGCAACTTCAACCCGGTCATGGCCGCCGCCGGGCGGGTGACCATCGCCGAGGTGGAGGAGGTGGTCCCGCTGGGCGCGCTCGACCCCGACCAGATCCACACCCCGAGCGTCTACGTGCAGCGGGTGCTGGCCTGCCCCGGCGTGGAGAAGCGGATCGAGCGCCGGATCACCTCGTCGCGGGCCTAGAGGGGAGAACGCCATGGCATGGAGCAGGGAAGAGCTGGCGCGGCGCGCGGCGCGGGAGATCCGCGACGGCGACTACGTGAACCTCGGCATCGGCATGCCGACGCTGGTGGCGAACCACATCCCGGCGGGCTTGCGGGTGGTGCTGCAGTCCGAGAACGGGCTGCTCGGCATCGGCCCCTACCCGACCGACGCGCAGGTGGATCCGGACCTCATCAACGCCGGGAAGGAGACGATCACCCTCATCCCCGGCGCCGCGCTCTTCAGCAGCGCCGAGTCGTTCGCGATGATCCGCGGCGGCCACGTGGACCTGGCCATCCTGGGCGCGATGGAGGTCTCCGCCGGGGGCGACCTCGCCAACTGGATGATCCCCGGGAAGATGGTGAAGGGGATGGGCGGGGCGATGGACCTCGTCCACGGCGCGAAGCGGGTGGTGGTCGTCATGGAGCACGTGAGCCGGCAGGGCGCGCCCAAGATCCTGAACGCCTGCACGCTTCCGCTCACCGGCCGCGGGGTGGTGCACCGGATCATCACCGACCGCGCGGTCCTCGACGTCACCCCGGAGGGCCTGCTCCTGGTGGAGCTGGCGCCGGGCCACACGGTCGACGAGGTGCGGGTCGCCACCGAGCCGCCGCTCCGCGTCTCCCCGGCGCTGGCCTGACCTCCCGCCGTTCCACCCCGCCGAACACCGAAGGAGCACCAGGATGCTGAAGGGAAAGCGCGCGCTCGTCACCGGCTCCACCAGCGGCATCGGCCTCGGCGTGGCCCGGGCGCTGGCCGCGCAGGGCTGTGACCTCATGCTGAACGGGTTCGGCGACCCGGCGGCCGTCGAGGCCCTCCGGGCCGGGCTGGAGCGGGAGCACCGGGTGAAGGTGCGCCACCACGGCGCCGACCTGTCGAGGCCGGAGCAGGTGGAGGCGCTGGTGGCGGCCACCGTCGACGTCCTCGGCGGCGTGGACGTCCTCGTCAACAACGCCGGCATCCAGCACACCGCGCCGGTGGAGCGGTTCCCTGCCGAGAGGTGGGACGCCATCCTGGCCGTCAACCTCTCCTCGGCCTTCCACACCGTCCGCCACGCGCTGCCGCACATGCGCAAGGCGGGCTGGGGCCGCATCGTCAACACCGCCTCGGTGCACGGCCTCGTCGGCTCGGTGCAGAAGGTGGCCTACGTGGCCGCCAAGCACGGGATCGTGGGGCTCACCAAGGTGGTGGCGCTCGAGACGGCCGGCGCCGGGATCACCTGCAACGCCATCTGCCCGGGCTGGACCCGCACCGAGCTCATCGAGCCGCAGATCGCGGCGCGCGCCCGGGCGCTCGGCGTGGAGCTGGAGGAGGGCGGGCGAGCGCTGCTCGCCGAGAAGCAGCCCTCGAGGCAGTTCGTCACGGTCGGCCAGCTCGGCGCCCTGGTGGTCTTCCTCTGCTCGGAGGCCGCCGCGCAGCTCACCGGCGCCGCCCTGCCGGTGGACGGAGGGTGGACGGCCCAGTAGCGGCCGGCGCGGGGCTGGCCCGGCGCCCGGCGCTGGGCCAGTATGCGGCCATGAAGCTGCGCCTCATCGCGGTCGGCAAGGACCGCTCCGGCCTCTACCAGCCGGCGGTGGACGAGTACGTGAAGCGGCTCGGCCGCTACCTCAAGTTCGAGCTGCTGGAGCTGCCGGAGGCGCGCAGGCACGCGGGCACGCCGCAGGCCAGGGTGGAGGAGGGCGAGGCGATCCTCACGAAGCTCCGCCCCGGCGAGTGGGTGGTGGCCCTCGACGAGCGCGGGAGGGAGCTCACCAGCGTCGAGCTCTCGCGCAAGGTCGAGGGCTGGCTGGGCGCCGGGCGGGACGTGACCCTGGTGATCGGCGGCTCGGACGGGCTCTCCCCGGAGCTGGCGGCCCGCGCCCAGGAGAAGCTCTCGCTCTCCCGCTTCACCCTGGCGCACCGGCTGGCGCGGCTGGTGCTCGTCGAGCAACTCTACCGCGCCATGACCATCGTGCGCGGCGAGCCGTACCACAAGTGAGCGGTGGCGCCGGCGCGCCCCCTCCCGAGCGCGCCGGCGCCCCGGCTCAGCGCCGCAGCTGCGCGGCGTAGTCGTACTGGATGCGGTCGTACTGCTCGGTCATGAGCTGGGAAGAGATCATGAAGTCGGCGGTGGACCGGTTGCAGGCGGTGGGGATGTTGTAGAGCACCGCGATCCGGAGCAGCGCCTTGATGTCCGGGTCGTGCGGCAGCGGCTCGAGCGGGTCCCAGAAGAAGACCAGCGCGTCGAGCTCGCCCTTGGCGATCATCGCGCCGATCTGCTGGTCGCCGCCGAGCGGGCCGGAGAGCAGGCAGTTCACCGGCAGCTCCAGCTCCTCGGCAATCATGTTCCCGGTCGTGCCGGTGCCGTAGAGGTCGTGCTTCGAGAGCGAGCCGCGGTTGTAGCGGGCCCAGTCGAGCAGATCCTTCTTGCGGTTGTCGTGCGCGACCAGCGCCAGCGCCTTGCGCGGCGGCATGGTGATCACCTTCGGCTTCGGCATTCGTCCTCCTGATCGAGAAGGCGGGAATCCTAGCCCCTGTCCGTGCCGATTCGAAGGCCCCGCCGTGACGCCCTACGGGAGCTTGCGCAACGTGGCGACGCCGGTCGCCGTCGAGACGTGCAGCGCCGGCGGGGAAACCATGGTGTCGAGCTCGAGCCGCTGCACCTGATCGTCGGGGAGGCCGCTGCCGGCGCGGACGCTGCTCTTCCCGCCGGTGGCCGGGTCGTAGATCGCCAGGCCGGAGGACGGCGTGGCGATCACCAGCCGGCCGTCCGGCAGGGCGAGCAGGTCCACGACGTCGTCGTCCGGCGAGCCGAGCGAGCCGGGGTCGTAGTAGGTGAACCCCTGGCCCCGGCTCCAGCTCGCGATGCCGTAGCAGTGCAGCTCGAGGTTGGTCGGGTCGGACGAGCAGCCCCAGCGCAGCCCGCTCGCGAACCAGACGGTGCCGTTCGGCGCCACCGTGACCGCGCTGATGTTGACCGGGTCGCCCTCCTGCGGCGGCTGGAAGACGGGCGGGCTGCCGTCGCCGGGACCGTAGTAGGGATCGCCGAAGCCGACCAGCGCCGGCGTGCCGCCCTCGTAGATCCACTGCAGCGGCGACGCGTTCCACTGGATCCACCCGCCGGTCCACTTGCCGCCGTGCCAGAGGTCGCCGTGGGCGTCGAGGGCGAGGCCGCGCCAGTCGCCCATGCGCTGGTTCGACTCGGTGCTGTCGCAGGGCGCGTGGTAGCAGACGCGCGCGTGCAGGTGGTCGCCCATGTACTCCTGGTTGGCGAGGTCGAACCACTCGCCGGGGTTGGGCAGGCGGAACTTGTCCGGGAAGATCAGGTCCACGCCGTGGTTCGTGCCCACGTAGAGCGAGTGCGGGTGGAGGAGGTGGTCGTAGAGGAGCCGCTCGATGGTGCGGTTGTGCCAGTAGATGCCGCCGTGGTCGATCGACTCGAGGTCGAACCGATCGACCTGGAGCGTGCCGTCGGGCTCGAGGCGCACGCGATCCACCTTGCCGGTGTGGAGCCCCGGGTCGGTGAGGTCGCCCACCCCGGAGTCGTCGCCCCAGTAGCCCACGAAGACCTCGCCCGGCCCGCCGCCGACGATCTCGCTGATCCCGGACGAGGTGGCGGCGCCCCAGCTGGTGTCGCTGGCGGGGCAGTAGTCGCCGGGAGCGATGTAGCCGTTCCGGCAGTAGCGCTCCGGGTTCGAGGCGAGGTGCAGCCCGGCGGCGGCGTCGAAGCGCTGGAAGGTGGTCGCGCCGGGCGCGAGCAGGTAGAGCGCCTGCGGCGTCGCCGCCCAGAGGTTCTGCGTCTCGTCGGTGCTGGCGCCGACCACCGGCGTTTCCCGGAGCCCCTGGGCGCTGCCGTAGGTGACGTTCTCGGCCGGCCAGGGGCCTGGGCCGCCGAAGGTCGGGACCGGCGTCGGCGTCGGGGTGGGAGTGGGCGTGGGGGTGGGCGTGGGGGTGGGGGTCGGCGTCGGCGTGGGGCTAGGGGTCGGCGTCGGCGTCGGGGATGGCGTGGGGGTCGGGCTGGGGGTGGGCGTGGGACCGCCGTCGGCGCTCTGCTGGTTGAGGCCGCTGCCCGTGGTCGAGGACGAACCGCAACCCGCGGCGGCAAAGGCCAGGAGGGCGAGCAAGAGCGCGGTGGCGAGCAGGCGCACGACCGCCGCGCCCCGGAACCTCGGATCCCCCATGGCCCAACCTCCCCAACCGGCATCCCGCGGGCGCGGCGTTTCGAGAATGGGATGCGAAGGGCGCGCCAGCGCGGGGCGCCCCGGCCGAACCGGGAGAAACCGCCGTCGGATCGATCTTCCCCGACCGAGCCGGGAAAGCGGCGGCGGCGAGGGCCGGCCCGGCGGCCCGGAGTTCGGGGCAAAGCTTCTGCCCGGCTGGGAAACGGTCTTCTTCCGGCGCGAGCGCCGGGGCGCTCGCTGCCCTGCCGTGCGGGCGCCCTCCCGGCCGTCCGCGCCCTCCATCGCCGGCACGGACCGGCTTCCGGGGACGGTCCGCGATCTACGGCCGTTCCGTCGGACGGGCGCCGTGAGCGAACGTCGCGCCCGATCCGCGGCCGGCAGGTGCCCGCGGGGGAGAGCTCACTTCTCCCGGTCGGGGGCGAGGTAGCGGCGCAGGTGCTTCACCGCGATGGTCCCGTGCCCCACCACCGCCTCGTCGAACGCCCGCTGCGAGAACGGGCCGCGCGCCCGGACCGCCCGCTCCAGCTCGGCGAGCTCGGTCGAGCCGAGGAAGTACTGCGAGAGCTGGGTCGAGTCGAGCTTGGCCCGGAGCAGCTTCTTCTCCGCCTGGGCCGGCTCCTGGAACCCCTCCTGGATCATGAACTGGAGCGCCTCGTCGTCGGTCATCGACCCGCCCTGCAGCTCGACGTCGAGCAGGGCGTTGGCGGCCACGATCATCGCGCCCTGCAGGTCGAAGAAGCGGTAGCGCGCGTTCTCGGCGCCGCCGAACCCCTCGCGGACGAGGAGCGTCGTGCCGTAGACCGCCCAGCCCTCCGCGAAGGTGCCGGACCAGAGCGTCGCCCGCAGCGGGTCGAGCTCCCTGCGCGCGTACCAGGCCTGGGTGTGGTGGCCCGGGTAGGCCTCGTGCGCGGCGGTGAGCGCCACCTCGTAGCGGTTCTCCGCGCGCAGGTAGCTCTCCCGCTTCTCCGCCGGCCAGGAGGGATCGACCGGCTCCACGTAGTAGGTGCCGCGCCAGCGCACCGCCCGGTCGAGCATGCCGGGCGAGAGGTACTCGGCGCCGGCCCCGCCGCGCTTGAACTCCGGCTCGGGCGCCACCTCGAGGGTGTCGGCGGGCGGGAGCGCGAGGAGCCGCCTTGCCTCGATGAAGGCGCGCAGCCCCTCGATCTGGCGCGCGTGCGCGTCCACCAGCCCGGCGGCGGCCGGGTGCTCTCGCGAGAGCCGCTCCTTCACCCGGGCGATCTCCTTCGCCTGTCCGGCCGGGTCCAGGGCGGCCGGCGGGGCCGCCTCGTCGGGCCAGAGCTCGCGCGAGAGCTCGAGCGCGGTGGCGTACAGCTCGCGCCGGGCCTCCTGGAACGCCTGCCGGGCGCGCGGCACGACGTCCTCGTCCGGCCGCAGCCGGGTCTGCAGCGCCAGCGGGAACTTCTCCCGGTAGAGCGCCGGGCCGAGCCGCCAGTCGCGTTGGGCCCGCGCCGGCAGCTCCGTCTCCAGGAAGCGCTGGTGCGCCCGGAGCGCCTCCACGGCCGCCTGGCGCGCCCGCTCCGCCGCCGGGTCGCGGCTCGTGAACTCCTTCACCTCGCGCTCGAAGAACTCGATGCGCCCGCGGTTGTCCTTCACCGCCTGCTCGAGGTGCACCCTCGAGACCGCCTCGAAGGCCGCCTCTCGCTGGGCCAGGTACCGCGGCAGGGCCCGGAGCTCGGCCGTCACGCTGCGCCGGCGCGCCGCCTCGGGGGCGAAGTCTCCGTGGATGAGGTCCGAGAGCCGCGCGGCCACCACCTCGCGGGGGTCGTAGTAGGTGAAGTCGTCCACCAGGCGCGGGTTCCAGGTCCACTCCCGGATCTTCGTCAGCTCGAGCAGCTCGAGCCCGATCCCGTCGGCCAGGATCTCCGCGTCGGTGCGCTGGTCGGGCGTGAGCCGGCGCCGGTCGATCCCCTCGAGCGCCCGCCGCTCCTGGACGAGCTCCGCCACCCGGCCCCGGACCGCCTCGGGCGAGAGGTCGGGCAGCTCGCCGTCGTGCGCGTGCACGCCCATGTACGTGGCGAGGTGCGGCCGGGCGCGGAAGAGGCCCTCGAGGTAGCGGCGCGCCAGCCGGTCGAGCTCGGCGCCGGGGGCGGGCGCGGCGGACGCCTGGGTCGCGAGGAGCACCGCGGCGGCCGCGAGGACGTGACGGAGCGTGCGCATGCGCCGGTTATAGGTCCGCGGGGAGCGCCCCGGCCAGTTTCGCGGCGTCGCCGCGAGCCACCCGGGGGCGCGCGGCCCCCCGCCCGGACCTCGCTAGAGCGCGGTGGCGCGCCGCGCGTGCCGGGCCACGAAGCCGGCGTGGAAGGCGCCGATCCGGGCCACCACCTGCTCCAGCTTCTCCGCCGGGGGGAGGGTGGTGGTGCGGAAGTGGGCGGTCCCCGGCGCCTGGCCGAAGCCCGTGCCCGGCACCACGCAGATGCCGGTCTCCTCGAGGAGGGCGAGGCAGTACTCCTCGTCGGACACCCCGGGCGGCAGGTCGATGCGGGGGAAGGCGTACATCGCGCCGGTCACCGGGTTGCAGTGGATGCCCTCCACCGCGTTGAGCCCGCGCTCGATAATCTGGGCGCGCCGGGCGAGCGACTCGAAGATCTCGCGGCGCTCGCGCTGGTGCAGGTCGTACGAGGCGGCCCCGGCGCGCGGCGGCGTGACCATGAGGAAGGTGACGATCTGGCCGGCGGTGTTGGCGCAGAGCGACACCGACTGGAGCTTGGTGATCTCGTCCATCACCTCCGGCGGGACGTTGCGGCACTCGAGGTAGCCGCCCCGCTGCCCGCACTCGCCGAGCAGCCCCTTGGAGGTGGAGTGGAAGCTGAAGAGGGAGACGTCGCGGTAGCCCTTGCGCTCGAGCAGGCTGGCGAAGGAGACGAAGCGATCGCCCGGGCGGTAGACGTTCTCCTGGTAGACCTCGTCCGCGAGCACCGCCAGGTTCCGCTCGCGCGCGAAGTCGAGCACCAGGGCGACGTTCTCCTCGTCGAGCACGGCGCCGGACGGGTTGCCCGGGTTGATGACGCAGACCGCGCGCGGGCGGACGTTGGCCCGGATCGCCTCGCCGTAGGCCCGCTCCAGCCCGGCTCGGGTGAGCTTCCAGCCCGAGGCCTCGTCGAGCGGGTAGGGGAGCTGGGTGCCCTCGTAGAGGGTGATGGTGGCCGAGTAGAGCGGGTACTGCGGGGTGGGGATGAGGATCCCGTCCCGCTTCCCGTCGATGAGGATGCTCAGCACCGCCCGCACGCCCTTGCTGGCGCCGTCGGTGAGGTAGATGGCCTCGGGGTCGGCCTCGATGCCGTCGCGCCGGCGGATGAACTCGGCGATGGCCTCGCGGACGAAGAGGAAGCCCTTGCTGTCGGTGTAGGCGCCGGTGCCGTACTTCATGTCGCGCAGGATGCGCCGGGCCATCTCCACCGCGTCGGCCGGGAAGAGCCCCTCCGGCATCCGCTCCATCAGCTCGGGGTACTCGCAGAGCGCCAGGATCCGCCGGATCCAGGTGAGCGGCTTCTGCTCGAGCGCCTGCGGGTTGCCGATGTTGCAGTAGATGATCTCGCGCCCCTGCCGCTCGAGCTCCTGCGCGCGGGCGACGATGGGGCCCCGGACGGCGTAGGCGGTCTCGCGGACCGCTCGCCCGATGTCACCGATCTGGATGGTCACTGGAAGAGCGAGCCTGACACGAACCGGGACTCTCCGGCAAGGGTGGGCCGCGCGCCGCCGGACGGCCGCGGCACGCCCCTTGCGAAACCCCGCTGAGGGCGCTTCTTCTTGAGGGGCGGCGGCGGGCCCTCTAACATCGCCTCTCCCCCAAGCCCGCGAGGTGTTCCTTGCCGAAGGTGAAGCCGGTTCTGCTCGTGATCCTCGATGGTTTCGGGCTGCGCGACGAGCGCGAGGCCAACGCCATCGCCATCGCCGGGACCCCCAACATCGACGCCCTGAAGCGCGAGTATCCCTGGACCGCGGTCCGGACCAGCGGGCTCTCCGTCGGCCTGCCGGACGGGCAGATGGGCAACTCCGAGGTGGGCCACACCAACCTCGGGGCGGGGCGGATCGTCTACCAGGACCTGGTCCGGATCAACCGCTCCATCGAGGACGGCTCCTTCTTCCAGAACCCGGCCCTGCTCTCGGCCTGCCAGAAGGCGAAGTCCGGCTCCGGCACCCTCCACCTGCTGGGGCTCGTCTCCGACGGCGGCGTCCACAGCCACCTGGAGCACCTGCTCGCCTGCGTCGAGCTGGCGCGGCGCGAGGGCGTGCCGCGCACCTTCGTGCACTGCTTCCTCGACGGCCGCGACACGCCGCCGCGGAGCGCCGAGACCTACGTGGCGCAGCTGGAGAAGCGGCTCTCCGAGACCGGCTACGGCAAGATCGCCACCGTCAGCGGCCGCTACTACGCCATGGATCGCGACAAGCGCTGGGACCGGGTCGCCCTGGCCTACGCGGCGATGGTGAAGGGGGAGGGCTACAAGGCCGCCTCCGGCCTGCAGGCGGTCACCGAGGCCTACGGCCGCGGCGAGAACGACGAGTTCGTGAAGCCCACCGTGGTGGTGAACGGCGGCGGCGAGCCGCGCGCGCGGGTGCGCGACGGCGACGCCATCCTGTTCTTCAACTTCCGCTCCGACCGGGCGCGCGAGATCACCCGCGCCTTCACCCAGGAGGACTTCAAGGACTTCGACGCCGCCCCGCGCCCCAGGCTCTCCACCTACGTCTGCATGACGCAGTACGACGAGACCTTCACCCTGCCGGTGGCCTTCGCGCCCGACCAGCCGACCGAGATCTTCCCGGAGATCGTGAGCCGCGCCGGCCTGAAGCAGCTCCGCTGCGCCGAGACCGAGAAGTACGCGCACGTGACCTTCTTCTTCAACGGCGGGCGCGAGGTGCAGTTCCAGGGCGAGGACCGGATCCTGGTGCCGAGCCCGCGCGACGTGAAGACCTACGATCAGAAGCCCGAGATGAGCGCCCGCGAGGTGACCGACAAGCTCGTCCCCGCCATCCTGTCCCGCCAGTACGGCTTCATCCTCGCCAACTTCGCCAACCCGGACATGGTCGGCCACACCGGGATCCTCGACGCGGCGGTGAAGGCGGTGAAGGTGGTGGACGAGTGCATCGGCCGGCTCTGGGCCGCGGCGAAGCAGGCCGGGATGGCGCTCCTCGTCACCGCCGACCACGGCAACTGCGAGATGATGGTGGATCCGGTCACCGGCCAGCCGCACACCGCGCACACGCTCGGGCCGGTGCCCTTCCTTCTCGCCGACCCCGACTTCCGCGGGGCGAAGCTGCGCAAGGAGGGGGTCCTCGCCGACGTGGCCCCCACCGCCCTCCAGGTCATGGGGCTGCCGCAGCCGAAGGAGATGAAGGGGCTCGGGCTGCTGCTGCGGTAGCGGGCGCGGGGGGGCTGCCGAGTGAACCGGGACGCGCGCCAGCACCCCCTCGCCGCCCTCTCCGCCGCCCTCCTCGACCTCGTCTTCCCGCCCCGCTGCGCCGCTTGCGCCGAGCCGCTGGGCGGCTCCGCCGAGACCTTCTGCCCGGTCTGCGCGGGCGCGGTCGACCCGCTGCCGCCCGGCTGCCCCCGGTGCGGACAGCCCGGTCCGCCGGAACCCTGCGGCGCCTGCCTGGCCGAGCCGCCCGCCTTCGCGGAGGTCCGCGCCGGCGCGCTCTTCGGCGGACCCCTCGCCGAGGCCATCCACGCGCTCAAGTACCGCTCCCGCCCGTCGCTCGCGCGGCCGCTGGGCGCCTGGCTGGCCGCCCGCCAGCCGCTCCCGCCGGGCGCGCTCCTCGTCTCCGTTCCCCTCGGCCGCCGGCGGCGCCTCGCGCGCGGCTACGATCAGGCGGC
The DNA here is from genome assembly GCA_021782135.1 of Myxococcales bacterium. GTDB lineage: Bacteria > Myxococcota > Myxococcia > Myxococcales > Anaeromyxobacteraceae > Anaeromyxobacter_B. Next base: position 22,809 of record JAJXVM010000017.1, read on the forward strand.
CCTCCTCGCCGG
>JAJXVM010000018.1 GCA_021782135.1 Myxococcales bacterium
CCCGGCCCGCCCCGGCCGAGGGCGAGGAGGCCATCCAGGAGGTGGTGCTCGGGGACGCCGCCGCCGCCGACGAAGCCTCCGCCGAGGGCGCCGAGACCTCCTCCCGGCGCAAGCGCCGCCGCCGCGGAGGCCGCCGCCGCCGCCGCCGCGGAGCGGGCGCCGCGGCCACGCCGCCGTCGCCTTGACCACCCCCTCACCCTTGGATAGAAACCGCGACCATGCCGAGTGAAAAGCCGACGCCGCGCTACAAGCGCATCCTCCTGAAGCTTTCCGGCGAGATGCTGATGGGCGACGGCAAGGGCGGGATCTCGCCCAAGGTCCTCACCACCATCGCCCAGGACGTGAAGGACGTGGTGGACCTGGGGGTCGAGCTGGCCCTCGTCATCGGCGGCGGCAACATCTTCCGGGGCGTGTCCGGCGCCACCGAGGGCATGGACCGCTCCAGCGCCGACTACATGGGCATGCTGGCCACGGTGATCAACGCCATGGCCCTGCAGGACGCGCTCGAGAAGATCGGCGTGGACACCCGGGTCCAGTCGGCCATCGAGATGCACCAGGTCGCCGAGCCGTACATCCGCCGGCGCGCCATCCGCCACCTCGAGAAGGGCCGGGTGGTGATCTTCGCCGCCGGCACCGGCAACCCCTACTTCACCACCGACACCGCCGCCTCGCTCCGCGCCATGGAGATCCACGCGGACGTGCTCATGAAGGCCACCAAGGTGGACGGCGTCTACACCGACGACCCGAAGAAGAACCCGGCCGCGGTGAAGTTCAAGCACCTCACCTACATCGACGTGCTGAAGCGCAACCTGAAGGTGATGGACTCGACCGCCATCAGCCTCTGCATGGACAACGACCTGCCCATCGTCGTCTTCGACTCCACCCAGCACGGCAACGTGCGCCGGGTGGTGCTCGGGGAGGAGATCGGCACCACCGTGGGCGGCAGCAGCGCCCGCGCCACGGCCACCTGAGCTTCGCTCCCCGGAGGGGGACCCGCATGAGCCTCGCCGACGACGTCCTCAAGGACCTGAACGATCGGATCGCCAAGAGCCTGGACGCGTTCCGCCACGACCTGCTCTCGATCCGGACCGGCCGCGCCAGCCTGCACCTGCTCGACTCGGTGCGGGTGGACTACTACGGCACGCCCACCCCGCTGGCGCAGGTCGCGACCCTCTCCACGCCCGACGCCCGGCTCATCGTGGTGAAGCCCTGGGAGAAGAACCTGATCCCGGTGATCGAGAAGGCGATCCGGGACGCCAACCTCGGGCTCAACCCCATGAGCGACAAGGACCTGGTCCGCGTGCCGGTGCCGGCGCTCACCGAGGAGCGGCGCAAGGAGATCGTGAAGCAGGTGAAGCAGAAGGGCGAGGAGTACAAGCTCGCCGTCCGCAACGAGCGCCGCGACGCGAAGGAGCTCGTCGAGCAGGGCGAGAAGGACGGCGACATCGCCGCCGACGAGGCCAAGAAGGCGCTCGAGAAGGTGCAGAAGGCGACCGACGACGGCGTGAAGAAGGTCGACGAGATCGTCGCCGCGAAGGACAAGGAAGTGATGCAGATCTGAGGCGCCCCCTCCCTGACCCTCCCCCGCTGCGCGGGAGAGGGAAAGAGGTCTCTCCCTCCCCGTCGCACGGGGAGGGATGGGGAGGGGCGGCCCGGACCGCCGAGCTGCCAGTTCCTGAGACGCGGCGCACGTCCTCCGCTCACCCCGGCGGGTGCGCCGCCCAGAGCATCGCCGCCAGCGCCAGCAGCCAGACGAGGTGCGCCACGCCGCCGAAGGCGGTGAGCTTCTTGACGGAGGCCTCGGCGCCCTCGGTCCCGCCGCCCGCCTCGATGGCCACGGCGATCCGCTTCCAGGCCGGCGTCAGCACGCCGATCACGATCCCGAGCAGCACGAGCCCGAGCACCGCCCCGGCGATCACGCCGGCGCTCATCCCCACCTGCCCGAGCGGCGAGGCGAGGAGCGCGCCGGTGATCACGGTGAGGATCCCGGCGGCGAGGTCGATCCGCAGCGCCAGGCTCACCCGCCCGAGGAGCGGCACCGTGTGCGGCGGCCCGAGCGCCAGCGTGCGCTTCACGTCGGCGGGGACGTACATCGCCGCGCCGAGCCAGGCGGCCATGCTGAGGACGTGCAGCAGCCGGAGGAGGTAGGGCATGCCTCTCCGTTAACCCGGCCCCGCCCGGTTCGCCCGCTCCGGGCGGGCTACTCGAGAAGGGCGATGACCGCGCGCAGCACCTCGAGCCGGGCGAAGCGCTTGTCGTCCCCGGGGATCACCTTCCACGGCGCGTCCGGCCGGTGGGTGCGGTCGAACATCTCCTGCATGGCCCGCGCGTACTGCTTCCACCGCTTGCGGTTGCGCCAGTCCTCCGCCGAGAGCTTGTAGTGCCGCAGCTTGTCGGTCTCGCGCCGCTCGAAGCGCTGGAGCTGCGTCTTGCGGTCGATGTCGATGAAGATCTTGAGCATCCGCACGCCGTCGTCGGTGAGCATCCGCTCGAAGGCGTTGATCTCGTCGTAGGCGCGCTTCCATTCGTGCTTGCTGGCGAACCCCTCCACCCGCTCCACCAGCACCCGCCCGTACCAGCTGCGGTCGAAGATGGCGAGCTCGCCCTTCTCGGGGAGCCGCTGCCAGAAGCGCCACAGGTAGTGGTGGCGGGGCTCGGCGTCGCGCGGGGCGGCGATGGGCCACACCTTGTAGCCGCGCGGGTCCATGAGCGCGGTGAGCCGCTTGATGGCGCCCCCCTTGCCGGCCGCGTCCCAGCCCTCGAAGACCACGATCGCCTGCCGCTCCTCGAGGAAGTTCTGGATCTGCAGGCCGTAGACCCGCCGCTGCAGCTCGCCCACCTGCTGCTCGTAGGTCTCCTCGTCGATGTTCCTCGGCGTCTTGCCGCCGCCGAGCGCGAGCGTGCCCGGCGCGTAGACCTCGAAGGGATAGGCGTGCTCGACGCGGTTCTTCGCTGCCATGCGGCTCCTCCTGCCCCGCGGCGGCGACCGCGGCGCGGCTAGTAGCGGTACCCGTGCGCGATGGGGAACCGTCGCCCCTCGCCGAACGCCTTGGCGGTGACCTTGAGCACCGGCGCGGCCTGGCGCCGCTTGTACTCGCTCTGGATCACCATGCGCAGCACCCGGCGGACCGTCTCCGGGCGGTGGCCCCGGGCCACGATGGTGTCGAACGGCAGCCGCTCCTCGATGTGCGCGGCGAGGATGTCGTCGAGCTCGTCGTAGGGCGGGAGCGTGTCCTGGTCGGTCTGGTCGGGCTTGAGCTCGGCCGAGGGCGGCTTGGTGAAGGTGTTCTCCGGGATGAGCTCCCGGCCGGCGCGCCGGTTGGCGGCGCGCGCCACCCGGTAGACGAGCGTCTTCGGCAGGTCGCCGATGACCGCCAGGCCGCCCGCCATGTCGCCGTAGAGCGTGCAGTAGCCGACCGCGAGCTCGCTCTTGTTGCCGGTGGAGAGGACCATCCCGCCGAGCTCGTTGGAGAGCGCCATCAGGATCTGGCCGCGGATGCGCGCCTGGACGTTCTGGGCGGCGAGGTCGCCGGGCGGACCGCCCAGCACCTGCTGCAGCTCGGCCAGGTAGGCGGCGTGCATCCGCTCGATGGCGATCTCCTCGAAGCGGATCCCCAGGTTCGAGGCCAGCGCCCGCGCGTCGTCGCGCGAGTGCTGCGAGCTGTAGCGCGACGGCATGGCCACGCCGAGGACGTTGTCGCGGCCGAGCGCGTCGGCGGCGAGGCAGGCGGTGAGCGCGCTGTCGATGCCGCCGGAGAGCCCGATGACCGCGGCCCGGAAGCCGCACTTGCGCACGTAGTCGCGCACGCCGAGCGAGAGGGCGCGGAAGAGCTCCTCCGCGTCGGCCTCCGGGTCGCGCCGCGGCGGGGACGCCGGCGGGCGGGCGCGCCCCGGCCCCTCCTCCACCGCGGCCTTGCCGGTCTCGAGGTCGGCGACCACGAGCGCCTCCTCGAAGAGCGGCGCGCGGGCCAGCACCGCGCCGTCGCGCCCGACCAGCATCGAGGCGCCGTCGAAGACCAGCGAGTCGTTCCCGCCCACCTGGTTCACGTAGGCGATGGGCAGGCCGTGGCCGCGGGCGGCGGTGGAGAGCATCCGCTCGCGCAGCGCCGGCTTGCCGAGCGCGTAGGGCGAGGCGGAGATGTTGAGGATGAGCCCCGCGCCCTGCTCGCGCAGCTCGACGAGCGGGTCGCGCTGGTAGCGCGGCTTCACCCAGAACCGCTTGTCGTTCCAGATGTCCTCGCAGATGGAGAGCCCGAGCCGCCGCTCCGCCGCCGCCGAGTCGGCCGAGGTGCTGGCGGGCGCGGGGACGAAGTAGCGCGCCTCGTCGAAGACGTCGTAGGTGGGCAGGAGCGACTTGCGGCCCACCGCCGCCACCCGGCCGCCCTCGATGAGCGCGGCGCTGTTGTAGACCGAGGGCGGCGGCGCGTCGGCCGCCCCCTCCGGGAAGCCGACCACCAGCGCCATCCCGCGCGACCACTCGGCCGGCTGCGCCAGGTCGGCGAGGGCGCGGCTCGCGCGCGCCAGGAACTCCGGCATGTCGAGGAAGTCGCGCGGCGGGTATCCCGAGAGGGCCAGCTCCGGGAAGACCACCAGCCGGGCGCCCTGGGCGCGGGCCCGCTCCACCTGGGCCCGGATCCGGGCCGAGTTCCCGGCGAAGTCTCCGACGGTGGTGTCGATCTGGGCGAGCGCGAGGACGGACGGTGGCACGATTCGAAGATGCTACCATCCCTTCCGGTTCGCGAGCCGTTCGATGCGCGCCTCGCGGCGCGATCCGGAGCCGCGCCGCGCCGCGCGTCGGCGCGCTGCCCGGGATGCGGGCAGGCGGCGCACGAAGGGAGTCCGGGGCTGGTCGCTCGCCCGGATCGTGCACACCATCCCGGGCGGATCGGAGGATCCGCATGCCTCGCCACCGCGCCCTGCTCCTCGTCGCGCTCCTCCCCGGGATGGCCCTGGCAAGCGGCGTCGAGGGGCGGACGCGGACACAGGGGCCGGTCTGCGCCGGCGAGTACGCCGACTTCCACTCCGCGCTGCGCCAGGAGATCCGCAGCTTCGAGGCCTCGAGCCAGGCCAACTACACCTACCTCGTCCGCGACACCGTCATCTACGAGCACGTCTACTACGGCACCGGCGGCAAGCTGCGCCGCGCCTACCTGCGCCACGTGCGGCACGGCACCGCCTTCGCCTACCGCAGCGCCAACGGCGAGTTCTACCTCGCGACCAACGAGCACGTGGCGGTGGCGCCGGAGGTGACCGGACCGGGCAGCGACGTGGACGGCGTTCCGGACGGCGCGCGCAAGGTGCGCGAGACGCTGCGCGTCGTGCAGAACGAGTCGGACGAGGACGAGGCGACCCAGATCCCGCTCACCCGGGTGGCGGCCGACGCGTCGCTCGACGTCGCGGTGCTGAAGACGCGCCACCCGCTGCGGCTCATGCCCTACCCGTTCGGCCGCTCGGCCGGGCTCCGGGTGGGGAACGCGGTGCAGGTGCGCGGCTACCCGCTCGCCGCCTTCGCGGCCTCCAACACCGGGCGAGTGACCGCGGTGGGCCAGCCCGATCGCGAGCGGGGCTGGAACCACGAGGACTTCACCGTGGACGCGCTCCTCAACTCCGGCAACTCCGGGAGCCCGGTGTTCGCCATCTCCTGCAAGACCGGCGAGCTCGAGCTGGTGGGCATCTACCACGCCGGGTACAGCGGGGCGCAGGCGCTCAACGTGGTGGTCTCGATCGATCAGCTCCGGCCGCTGCTCGACCGGCTCGAGGTGGGGCACGCGGCCCGGGTCGCGGAGGCGGAGGTCGACCGCGCGCGGGTGCTCGCCGGGCTGCGCGGGCAGGGCGGGCAGCTCGAGATGCCGTTCGGCGAGCGGGTGGTGCGCGTCGAGGCGCTCGCGTCGGGGGTCCGCTACTCGCTGCTCGGCACCGGGTTCCCGCTCTCGGGCCGGGTGGCGCTCGAGCTGGAGAGCCCGCTCGAGAAGGGACCTGTGCTGGTGCGCGCGGGCCGGGCCGACGAGGCGGCGTCGCCGGTCACGACCCTCCCGGCGGAGCTCGGGAGCGAGCTCGGCGCGCTCGAGGACGGGCTCTGGCGGCAGCTCGAGGCGGTGCTGCAGTACCGCGCGGCCGAGCTGGCCCACTCCTGGGGGTTCGTCGCCAGCCTCGCCGAGCACATCCGGCTGCGGAGCGAGGACCAGCGCGAGCAGCTCCAGGCGGTGGACTTCGCCGGCGACGGTCGCTTCCAGGGGCTCGCGGGAGAGCCGGCTTTACCCGGACGCGCGCGGGCGCCCGCGGCGCGGTGACGGAGGGGCCGCGGCGGCCGCCGGGTCCGCTCGCGGCGCGTGTGCGGAAGAGGTGCCCGCCGGTGCGCGGAGACCGCTCAAGTAGGCGTTTCGGCGTGACCTCCGTCAAGTCGGCTCAATAGGGTTGTATACAGGGCTATATGAGCACCCGCGGGGGTCGAAATGGGCGCCTGAGACCTCGATGCGACCCAAATTTGCCCTGGCGTCGGGCATTTAGAAGAAAGTTGCCGGGAGGGGGTGGCAACCGGCTGGGGCGTTAATATCGTCTTTCAGCCCGGAGAGACGGCCAGGCGGGGGATCGGTAGGGATCCTCTCGCGTGGAGAGAACCCCGGCGAGCTGGCCCGGCAGACGGGTCCATCGGGAGACAACAGAATGGCGCAGATCGATATCGAGGTCCTCATGCCTTTCGCCGCCCGGTTCCTCGAGGGCACCACGCTCACGCCGGCCGAGCGGGCCGAGGTGCTGCGCATCGCGCAGGGCTTCGCCTGCAAGGACTCGGCGGCGGCCGCGGGCGTCTCGCCCGAGACCATCCGCGCGCGGCGCAAGCGCATCTACCGCAAGCTCGACGTGCCCGGCTCGGGCGAGCTCCTCGCGAGCCTCCTCTCGCTCTCCCTCAAGATGCTCGCCAAGGGCGAGCGCATCGAGCCGCGCCCGGTGGTCCCCGCGCAGGCGCAGCCGGCCCAGCCGGCGGTGAGCGCCCCCGCGGTCATCCGCTAGGCGGGTTCCAGCTCCTTGGGAAAAAGGGCGGTCCGGGTCTCAGCCCGGAGCCGCCCTTTTGCTTTGGGGCTGCCCCCTCCCTGACCCTCCCCCGCGGAGCGGGAGAGGGAAGGAGGTCACCCCCCGATCCAGCGCTCCAGCTTCTCCGCCACCTTCGCCGGCGTGAAGCCGTACTCCTCGGCGAGCGCCTTCTCCGGGGCCGAGGCCCCGAAGCGGTCGATGCCGATCACCAGGCCGTCCCTGCCGGCGTGGCGCCACCACTCGGTGCCCCGCGCGGCCTCCACCACCGCCACCTTCTGGCCGGGCGGCAGCACCTCGTCGCGGTAGGCCCGCGGCTGCGCCTCGAAGCAGGCGAGGCACGGCACCGAGACGAGCCGGCCGACGAGCCCCTTCGCCGCGAGCTGCTCCAGCGCCGCCTGCGCCAGGCCGAGCTCCGAGCCGGTGGCGATCACCGTGAAGGTGGCGCCGGCCGGGGCGGAGACCACGTAGCCGCCGCGGGCGGCGAGCGCGGGATCGAAGCCGGCGCGGTTCACCTTGAGCGGCTTCTGCCGGGTGAGCACCAGCGCCGTCGGCCCGTCCTTGCGCTCGAGCGCGTGGCCCCAGGCCCAGGCGGTCTCGAGCCCGTCGGCCGGGCGGACCACGTGCAGGTTCGGGACCGCGCGCAGCGTGGTGAGCTGCTCGATGGGCTGGTGCGTCGGCCCGTCCTCGCCGAGGAAGATCGAGTCGTGGGTGAAGACGTAGATCGACTGCAGGTGCGAGAGCGCCGCGAGCCGGATGGGCGGCCGCATGTAGTCGGAGAAGATGAGGAAGGTGGCGGTGAAGGGGACGAAGAACCCCTCGTAGGCGAGCCCGTTGGCGATCGAGCCCATGGCGTGCTCGCGGATGCCGTAGGGCACGTTGCGCGCCGCCGGGTTGCCGGCGCCGAAGACGCCCGCGCCCTTGATCTCGGTGAGGTTCGACTCGGCGAGGTCGGCCGAGCCGCCCACCAGCGACGGCACCAGCGCGGCCGCCTTCTGGATGAGCGCGTGCGAGAGCTTGCGGGTGGCGTCCACCTGGTCGAAGCCCTCGAGCAGCTTCGCCGTCAGGTCGGCCGGCACCGCGCGCGAGAGGTGGGCCTCGAGCAGCTTCGCCTGCTCGGGGTGCGCGGCGCGCCAGGCCTTCTCGGCGGCGCGGGCGGCGGCGACGTGGGCCGCCTTCTCGGCCTGCACGCCCTTCCAGAAGGCGCGCACCTCGTCGGGCACGAGGAAGCGCGGCTCGAGCGGCCAGCCCAGGTTCTTCTTGGTGGTCTCGAGCTCCGCCTCGCCGAGCGGCGCGCCGTGGCTGGAGGACTTGCCGGCCTTGCCCGGCGAGCCCCAGCCGATGGTGGTCCGGCAGCGGATGAGGCTCGGCTTGCCGAGCTCGGCCTTGGCCGCCTCGATGGCGCGGTGCACCGCCTCCTGGTCGTGGCCGTCCACCGACTGCACCTGCCAGCCGTAGGCCTCGAAGCGCTGGGTGACGTCCTCGCCGCCGAAGGTGATGGCGGTCGAGCCGTCGATGGTGATCCGGTTGTCGTCGTAGAGGTAGACGATCCGGCCGAGCTTCATGTGGCCGGCGAAGCTGGCGGCCTCGGCGGAGACGCCCTCCATGAGGTCGCCGTCGGAGACGATGCCGTAGACGAAGTGGTCGGCGGCCGGGTTGCCCGCGCCGAGCTTCGCCGAGAGCATCGCCTGCGCGAGCGCCATGCCCACGCCGTTGGCGAAGCCCTGGCCGAGCGGGCCGGAGGTGACCTCGATGCCGGGCGCGAAGCCGAACTCCGGGTGGCCGGGGGTGCGGGCGCCGGGCTGGCGGAACTTCTTCAGATCCTCGATCGTGAGGTCGAAGCCGGCGAGGTGGAGCAGGCTGTAGAGCAGCATCGAGCCGTGGCCAGCCGAGAGCACGAAGCGGTCGCGGCCGAGCCAGCGCGGCTCCTGGGGGTCGAAGCGCAGGTGGCGCGTCCAGAGCACGTGGGCCAGGTCGGCGCAGCCCATCGGCATGCCGGGGTGGCCGCTGTTCGCCTGCTGCACGCCGTCGGCGGCCAGCATGCGGATGGTGTTGACGCAAAGGCGGGACAGGTCTGCGCTCGAGGACGCCAAAGGAGCTCTCCGGGTGGCTGGGACGGGGCGCAACATCGCCCACGGGGAGGGCGAGATCAAGAGGGTGTACCATCGGCCGGCATGGCTTGTTCCCGCTCGCCTGGCCGCCGGACGAAAACCGAGGCCACAGGCCCGGTTCTGCGGGTGGGATCCCGCGTCAGCGGCACGGTCGCCGAGGGGCCCGGCGGCCGCTACGCGCTCTGGCTCCAGGGCTGCCGGCTGCGCTGTCCCGGCTGCTGCAACCCCCACTTCCTCGATCCGGCTGCCGGGGAGGAGGTGGAGGTGGCGGCGCTCGTCCGGGAGATTCTGGCGGCAGGGGGCGAGATCGAGGGGGTGACGCTGCTCGGCGGCGAGCCGTTCGACCAGGCGGCCGGGGCGGCGGCGCTCTGCCGCGAGGTGCGCGAGGCCGGGCTCTCGGTGATGGTCTTCAGCGGCCACACGCTCGAGGAGCTGCGGGCGCGCGAGGACGCCGGGGTCGCCGAGCTCCTCGCCGCGACCGACCTGCTCGTGGACGGGCGCTACGATCGGAGCCGGCCCGAGCGCGCGCGCCGGTGGGTGGGCTCGGAGAACCAGCGCTTCCACTTCCTCACCGGCCGCTACGCGCCCGGCGTCGAGCGCGCCGCGCCGGGGGAGCTGGAGCGGGTGGTGGAGGTGCGGCTCGGGGCGGGCGGGAGGGCGTTCGTGAACGGGTGGCCAGAGGGGGACTGGACATAGCGAGCCGCGCCGTGTACACCATAGTCTCCTCGTCCCGCTCCGGGCCGAGGCAGGGCGGCACTTTTCGCCGCCCCAGAACAAGAGAAGAAACGAGTTCGAGACTCAATGGCGAGCGGTTCGGTGAAGTGGTTCAATGATGCGAAGGGCTTCGGTTTCATCACGCAGGACAACGGTGGCGAGGACGTCTTCTGCCACCACACCGCCATCCAGGCGGACGGGTTCCGCACCCTGGCCGAGGGCCAGAAGGTGGAGTTCGACGTGACCAAGGGCCCGAAGGGCCTGCAGGCGGCGAACGTCCGTCCGGTCTAGCCGACCCGCATCGATCGAACAGCGAAGCCCCGGCCTCCGAGAGGTCGGGGCTTCTTGCGTTCTGGGGCCGCGGTCGACGCTTGGGCGCCTTGCGTCCCGGCCCGCGAACCGCAACTTCTCGGTGTGAAGCCCCGCGCCGACAGGATGTCCGGCCGCCCGAAGGACGAGCGGCCGCTGCTCGAGCGCCTGCGGGCGTTCTTCCGGGTGCGCATCTGGGCAGCCCGCGCCTCGGACCTCCACGGCGGCAAGGCGCTGCTCTACCGGACGAGCCGCGTCGTCTACTCCACGCTGCAGGGCTTCTTCGCGAACCGGATCACCGTCCGGGCCGCGGCGCTCACCTACTACAGCGTCCTCTCGATCGTGCCCTTCCTCGCCTTCGCCTTCGCCATCCTGAAGGGGTTCGGCGCCTACGGGAGCTTCATCGACAAGACGGTCCGGCCGTACCTCCACGACACCTTCGGCGACAACCCGGCGCTCCTCGGCGCCATCGAGCGGATCCTCGACTTCGTCCATCGGACCGACTTCTCGACGCTCGGCGCGCTCGGGCTGCTGGCGCTGGTCTACACCAGCGTGAGCCTGCTCTCGAGCGTCGAGGACACGCTCAACGAGATCTGGGGCGCCAGGACCAAGCGGACGATGCTGCGGCAGGTGACCGACTACGTCACGCTCCTCGTCACCACCCCCCTGCTGATCCTCGCCGCCGGGACCGCCGCCACCGCCGCGCAGAGCTCGTCGGTGGTGCGCTTCCTGCGCGAGGTGTCCGGCATCGGCGACGTGATCGACTTCCTGCTGCGCTTCACCTCGGTGGCGGTGGTGGGCGTGGCCTTCTTCGCGCTCTACCTCATCCTGCCGAACGTGCGGACCCGGCGGCTCTCCTGCGCCCTCGGCGCCGTGGTCGCCGCCGTGCTCTGGCAGGTGGCGCTCGTCCTCTACGTGCAGCTCCAGGTCGGGGTCTCGAGCTACAACGCCCTCTACTCGGTCCTGAGCGCGCTCCCCATCTTCCTCGTCTGGACCTACGTCTCCTGGCTGGTGGTCCTCGTCGGCGCTCAGGTCGCGGCGAGCCACCAGAACGAGCGGATCGTGCGCCAGCGGCTCCGGGCGCGCCAGGCCGACCAGGCGCTGCGGGAGACGCTCGCGGTGGTGCTCGCCGCGCACGTCGCCCGCGAGTTCCTGCGCGGCGGCCCTTGGCGCGCGCAGGCCCGGCTCGCCGAGCTGACCGACCTGCCGGCGCTCGCGATCGAGGAGACGCTCGAGGCGCTGGTGCGGGCCGGGGTGCTGGCGCGCGCCGACGTTTCCGGCGAGCAGGGCTACCTGCCGGGCCGGGACCTCGACGCCATCCACCTGAGCGACCTGCGCGACGCGCTCCGACGCGAGCCGCAGGCGGAGCGGGCGCGCGCCGAGCTGGAGGGGCGGCTCGGGCCCGAGCTGCGGCGCGTCCTCCTCGCCGCCGAGGAGGAGCGGCGGCGCTCGCCCCAGAACCTCAGCCTGCGGGCGCTGGCGGGGATGGTGGAGGACGTGGCGGAGCCGCGGCCGGCCGAGGCGGCGGCGAAGGCCAACGGCGAGGCCAGCCCGCCCACGGCGGCGCTGGGGAAGCGGCCGGTGGCGGACGCGAAGTGAGCGACCTCCGGCTCAGGTCGGGTCGGTCCGCCGGCTCGTGGTCGGGCCAGCCCGCGGGCGGAAGCCGGGCGCGGGCGTGACCCGTTCGCTCATCTCCGCGGGGGCCGGCCGGCCCCGAAGCTCCCCTCTCGCACCAGCTCCTCCAGCGGGCGCCGGTCGCTGGGCTGCTCGCGGGTGCGCGCCCAGTCCGGCAGCCCGGCGGGATCGCCCTGGCGGCCGACGGCGATGAAGACCTCGAGCTGATGGTCGTCGGGGATGGCCAGCACCTCGCGGGCCTTCTCCTGGTCGAAGCCGCCGATGGCGTGGGTGGCCCAGCCCCAGAGGTGCGCCTGGAGCGCGAGCTGGGTCCAGGCCGCGCCGGCGTCGAACGAGTGGCTCGCGGAGGGCGCGAGCTCGGCCTTGCCCGGGAGCGCCAGGAAGCGCTGCGAGACCAGCGCGACCAGCGCCGAGGCCCGCGAGGCCCAGAGCTGATTCGGCGGTGCCAGCGTCGAGAGGAAGCGTTCGAAGTCGGGGGTCCCGCGCAGCGCATAGACGAACCGCCACGGCTGGGCGTTCATGGCCGAGGGCGCCCAGCGCGCCGCCTCGAAGAGGCCCATGAGCGTCTTCAGCGGGAGCTCCTCGCCGGTGAAGGCGCGGGGGGACCAGCGAGTGTGGAAGAGCGAACCGATCTCCTGGCTCGGGATGCGGGGCTGGGCGGCTGCTGCGGTGTTCGCGGTCATGGCGGGAGAACATGGACCGTTCCGGAAGGCCGCGCCAGATCGATGTGTGCAATGGACTGGTGCTCACAGAGCAACGATGAATCAGGGCCGGCGCTCCGCGAGGAGCTCCGCGACGAGCGCGGACATGCGGCGGTGGTGCGAGCCCGCCCAGTAGACGCGCTGGCAGGAGGGGCAGCGCCGAAACGAGGTGTGGCGCAGGCGGACGGCGGGCGGCAGCTCGGCCGCGACCTCCTCCTTGCCGACCTCCGCCAGCGGTTCGTTGCAGCGGAGACAGCGCCGGAACGGGGCCACGAGGCGGGAGAGGTCGAGCCGCCGGACCACCTCCTCGAGCTGCTCCCGCGGGTCGGTGGCGCGCACCCAGTAGCCGTGGGTCACGATGCGGCGCTTCAGCAGGCCGAGGTCGCGGGTGAGGAGGATGCGGCGCTCCGCGGCCGAGACGCGCGCCAGCTCCTCGTCGGGGGCGTCGATGCGCCAGCGGGCGTCGAAGCCGAGCATGCGCAGGTGGCGGGCGAGGCGGCCGAGGTGGCCGTCGAGGACGAAGCGGACCTCGCGGAGCGGCTCTGGCCGGACGCGCGCGACGGAAGCGACGTCCAGGGCCTCGAAGACCGGGTAGACGCTCACCCGCGCGTCGTCGCGCAGCCGCCACGAGAAGTCCACCGGCTCGCCGTCGCCGAGGACGAGATCCACCTCGGTGTGCGGTACGCCGAGCGACTCGATGACGTCCTTCACCGAGGGGCGGCCCTGGAACTCGTGCGCGAACTCGCGTTGCCGCCGCTCACGAGGGAGGAAGTCGTTCAGCTCGGCGTAGAAGCGGAAGCGCGCGCGGCTCATCGGGGTGCCTGGGGAGGTCCCTCCCCGAGCAGCTAGTATGTTCCGTCCCGGCCCGCGGCCGCTGGATCGGCTCCGATGACCCCCTCGCCCTCCGTCCTCCTCGCCGGCCACGTGACGCTCGATCGCCACGGCACGGCGCTCGTGCCGGGGGGCGCCGTGACCTACTGCGCGCTCGCCTACGCCGGCCTCGGCGCGCGCGTGCGGGTGGTGAGCGCCGCCGGACCCGACTTCCCGGCGGCCGCCCTGGGGAGCGCCGAGGTGGCGTTCGAGCCGGCATTCGAGCCGGCGGGGCCCCCCGGTGGCTCCTCCCTCCCCGTCGCACGGAGAGGGCCGGGGAGGGGCGGCCCTGCGGCGGCGACCACCACCACCTTCGAGAACCTCTACGACGCAGCCGGCCGCCGCACCCAGCGCGTTCTCGCGGCCGCGCCGGCGCTCGACCCGGCCCACATCCCGCCCGCCTGGCGCGAGGCCGACCTGCTGCACCTCGCGCCCATCCTGGCCGAGGTGGACCTCGCCGCCTTTCGCCGCGCCGTGCGGGCGCGGTTCACCGGGCTCGGCGTGCAGGGATGGGTGCGCCGCCTCGAGCCGGACGGCGCCGTGTCGCAGCCGCGCTGGGAGCCGGGGCGCGAGGAGCTCGCGGGAGTGGACGCCGCCGTCCTGGGCGAGGACGACCTGGAGGGGCAGGGCGACCTGGTCGGCCGGCTCGCCCGGCACGTCCCGGTGGTCGCCTTCACGCACGGGCGCCGCGGGTGCGAGGTGATCGTGCGCGGGCGGACGTGGAAGGTGGGCATCCACCCGGCGCGAGAGGTCGATCCCACCGGTGCCGGGGACGTGTTCTCGGCCGGCTTCTTCCTCGCGCTCGCGGGTGGGGCGCCGCCAGCGGAGGCGGCCCGGCTCGGCGCGGCGGCCGCGTCGATCTGCGTCGAGGGGCTGGGCCCGTCGGCGCTGGCCCGGGTCGCCGAGGCGCGAGCGCGCGCGGCGCTGGTGCCGCTCCTGGACGACTGAGCGCGGAGAGGCGCGCGGCGGTCTCGACCCGACCCGCTGCCGCGGCGGGCTTTGGAGGGCGCCCGCGTCCGATCACGGCCCCTCGAAGCGCACCCCGCGCGCCGCGCGCCGGAGCGCCGTCCGCGCGGCCAGGTAGCCGCACATTCCGTGGACGCCGGCGCCGGGGGGCGTGGAGGCGGAGCAGAGGTAGAGCCCGGGGATCGGGGTGGACCACGGATTCGCCCGGACGGCGGGGCGGAAGAGGAGCTGGCGGAGCGACGCCGCGCCTCCGCCGATGTCGCCGCCGACGAGGTTGGCGTCGTCCCGCTCGAGGTCGGCGGGGGAGCGGACCGCGCGGGCGAGCACCAGCTCGCGGAAGCCGGGCGCGAAGCGCTCGAGCTGGGCCTCGAGCGCGCCGGTGGCGTCGCCCGCGAAGCCGTGCGGCACGTGGCAGTAGGCCCAGGCGACGTGGCGGCCCGGCGGCGCGCGCGAGGGGTCGAACGCCGTGGGCTGGGAGACGAGCACGAACGGCCGCGCCGGCATCCGCCCCGCCGCCGCCTCCCGCTCCGCGGCCGCGATCTCGGCGAGGGTGCCGCCGAGGTGTACCGTCCCGGCGCGCCCGCACTCCCTCGCCCGCCACGGGATGGGCGCCGAGAGCGCGTAGTCGATCTTGAAGGCCCCCGGCCCGTAGCGGAACCGCTCCAGCGCGCGCCGGTAGCCGCCCGGGAGCCGCGCGCCCGCGAGCGACAGGAGCTGGCGCGGGCCGACGTCGAGGAGCGCCGCGCGGATCCCGCGCAGCTCGTCGAGCGACCGCACCCGAGCGCCTGCGAGGACCTCGCCCCCCGAGCTCGCGACGAAGGACGCGAGCGCGTTGGCGATCGCCTGGGCTCCGCCGGCCGGGATGGGCCACCCCACCGCGTGCGCGCTCGCCCCGAGGAGGAGGCCGAAGGCGCTGGTCGGGGGGCGCTCGAGGGGCTGGAGCGCGTGGGCCGCGATCCCGGCGAAGAGCGCCTGCGCGCGGGGGCCGCGAAAGCAGCGCTCGGCGAGGAGCCGCGCCGGGAGGAGCGCCCGGGCGCCGAAGCGGGCGAGGACCAGCGGCCGGCGCGGGAGGTGGAGGACCGGGCCGAGCACCTCGCCGGCGAGCGCGGGGAAGTCGCGGACCAGCGGCTCGAAGAGGCGGGACCAGGCCCGCGCGTCCTCGCCGAGCGTGGCGCCGGTGTCGCCGAGGGAGCGGAAGAGGAGCGCCGCCGTTCCGTCGTCGAACGGGTGGGCGCAGGCGATGGGCGGCTGCAGGAAGCGGAGGCCGTGCGCCTCGAGCGGCAGCTCGGAGAAGAAGGGCGAGGCGAGCGCCAGCGGGTGCACCGCGGAGCAGTGGTCGTGGAGGAAGCCGGGGAGCGTGAGCGGCAGCGTGCGCGCGCCGCCGCCGACCGTGTCGTTCGCCTCGCGGACGCGAACCTTCCAGCCGGCGCGGGCGAGCGCCGCGGCCGCGGCGAGGCCGTTCGGGCCCGACCCGACGACGACGGCGTCGATCACCCCGGGTGCATAGCGTGGAGGCAGGCCGCCCGTGGGGAGGAACGGAGCCGTGCCCGACTGGCTTCACGCGACCGGCTACACGCTCGCCCGGCGGTCGCGGATGGGCTCTGGGGGCAGTGAGGAGGGCGGCGTGGGCTGACGGAACGCGTGCGGACCGCATACCGGACATGTGAGCGGACATACACCTGCTTGACGGTTGAGAAATTGCAGTTGTTCCAGTAGGGTAGGTGCGCGTATTGCGTGGGCGATTATACGGACATCGTTGCGGACATGACCGTTCCCATGGACCGAGGCGAGCCGACCGCGATGATGGAGCCCCTCCTCGTCGGAGAGGGCTCTCGACATCGCGGGCCGCTGGCCGACCTGGCGCTCGACCTGGTGGCCAGATCGGCCGGCTTTCATCGAAGCCTCCCCGAGCGCGTCCGGTCGGCGCTGGCCGACGTCGTGCGCTCGATGAACTGCTACTACAGCAACCTGATCGAGGGTCACGACACCCATCCGATCGACATCGAGCGAGCGCTCCGAAACGACTACAGCAAGGAGCCGCGGAAGCGCGACCTGCAGCTCGAGGCGAAGGCGCACATCGAGGTCCAGCGCTGGCTCGACGCCGGGGCGCTGGCCGGAAGAGCGGTCACTTCCGACGCCATCCGCGAGCTCCACCGCCGCTTCTACGACCACCTGCCCGAAACGCTGCGATGGGCGGAGGATCCAGAGGCGCACGAGCGCTCGAAGGTCGCACCCGGCGAGCTGCGCGCGCGTGATGTGAAGGTCGGCGACCACGTGCCGATCAGCCCCGGCGCCGTCCCTCGCTTCCTGGGGCGCTTCGAGGAGGCCTACCTCCGGCGCGGCCGGATGGACGCGGTGATCGCCGTCGCCGCGGCCCACCACCGCCTGCTCTGGATCCACCCCTTCCTCGACGGCAACGGTCGCGTCGCCCGGCTCCTGTCGCACGCGATGCTCCTCGAGGCCGTGGACACGGGGGGCATCTGGTCCGTGGCGCGGGGGCTGGCGCGGAATGCCCCCGCGTACAAGGCGCACCTTGCGCGATGCGACCTGCCCCGACGCAACGACCTCGACGGCCGGGGCGCGCTGAGCGAGGAGGAGCTGGCGGCGTTCACCCGGTTCTTTCTCGAGACGTGCATCGATCAGGTGTCGTTCATGGAGAGCCTGCTCGAGCCCGAGCGGTTGCGCGGCCGGGTCATGCTCTGGGTCGCGGAAGAGCAGGCGGTGGGTCATCTCCCGGCGAGGGCCGGGGACGTGCTGGCGGCGATCCTGTACCGCGGCGAGCTCCCGCGCGCCGAGGTGGCCGGTGTGGTCGGAGCCACCGATCGCCACGCGCGCCGGATCGTCGCGGCGCTGGTCCAGACCGGGGTGGTCACGTCGGAGGGGCCCCGCGCCGCGTTGCGGCTCGCCTTCCCGGCGAAGCTGGCGCCGAGGTTGATGCCCGGGCTGTTTCCGGAGCGGGCGGGGTAGAGGTGACGCTCTAATCCCCGCGGGAGCGGCACTCCGCGAGAGCGGCAGGGAGCTGTTCGGGGGCGACGGTGAGCCGTTCCTCCGAGGCCGAGTGCGGGGCTCTGGCCACCGAGGCACGCTGGGCGGGCAAACGAGCAGCCTACGTTGGGTGGTCTGTCACCTCGTGGCGCGCCCGGCGTCTAGACGGATCGAGGCCCCGTGCGCACGTGTGTCGCATCGGCGAGGCCGATGCCGGCGCGATGATCCGCGGCGGTGCAGTCCAATGGTGGCGAGCTTCGTCACCGGACGGGAGGGGTTCGATGAATCGGATGCATGGGGTCGCGCTGGCTCTCGGGTCGGCGCTGTTGGGGGGGATGGCGCTTCTGCCGGTGACGGCGGCCGGACAGGCGGCCGGGGGCGCGCCGACCGATCCGCAGATCGCCGCGATCGTGGTCGCGGCGAACCAGGCCGACATCGACGCCGCCAAGGCCGTGAAGTCGCGCACGAAGACGAAGGACGTCCGGGACTTCGCGGACACGATGATCCGGGACCACGAGGCCGCCAACAAGGAAGCCAAGGCGTTGGTGAAGAAGCTGCACGTGAAGCCGGAGCCGAACCCGACCTCGAAGAGCCTCCAGGACGGCGCCAAGAAGAACATCGCCGCCCTGAAGAAGCTCAAGGGCGCGAAGCTCGACCGCGCGTACATCGATCACGAGGTCGCCTATCACGAGCAGGTGCTGGACGCGATCAAGGCGACGCTGACCCCGAACGCCCAGAACCCGGAGCTGAAGGCCTTGCTCGAGAAGGACACGCCGGCGTTCCAGGCGCACCTCGATCTCGCCAAGGAGCTGCAGGGGAAGCTCGGCGCGGCGAAGTGATGGGCCGCCCAGGGACGTGAACGATGCGCCCCGCGGCCAAGCGAAGCCTCCTGCTCGGCTTCCTGACGGCGCTCGTCCTGGAGGCCGTCGTCGGGGCGCTCGTCGTCGCGAGCGGCGTCATCGACCTCTCGGCGACGGGCGCGCCCCGGGCGCCCGATCGCCTGCTCGCGTTCGCCTCGACCAGCGCCATCGCGCACCACGCGAAGGGCGGAGCGAACCCGCGCGCGGGCGATCCGGCCGCCATCGAGGCGGGGCTCCGGCGATACAAGGCGGTGTGCTCCGCCTGTCACGGCGCGCCAGGCGCCCCGCCACAGAAGTTCGCCGCCGCGATGCACCCCGCTCCCCCGGACCTGGCGTCCGCCGCCGTGCAGTCGTTCAGCGATGGCATGCTGTACGAGGCGATCGCGCGCGGCGTGGCCAGCACCGGGATGCCGGCGTTCGGCAAGACGCAGTCGCCCGGCGACATCTGGGGCATCGTCGCGTTCGTGCGGCAGCTTCGCACCCTCACCCCCGAGCAGCAGGCGGAGCTCGCACGCGCGGGCGGGCAGGAGCGGAACCAGGAGCAAGCGGGCGGGCCCGCGCCGCCGGTGGCGGGCCCGGGCGGGGCTCACGTCTACCAGGTCTCGATCTCGGGCTTCCAGTTCAAGCCCCGAATGCTCGAGGTGCACGCCGGGGACGTCGTCGAGTGGAAGAACGCCGACTTCACCGCCCACACCGCGACCGCGGACGACCGCGGGTTCGACACCGGCGACATCCAGGCCGGCGCGTCCGCGCGCGTGGTGTTGAAGCAGAGGGGGAGGTTTCCGTACTTTTGCCGGTACCACGTGGCGATGAAGGGGGTCGTGGTGGTGGAGTAGGCGGCTCGGCAATGGTCGCGTCGCCCGCCTCCTGTCGCACGCAATGCTCCGCGAGGTCGTGGACACGGGGGCATCTGGTCCGTGGCGCGGGGCTTGGCGCGGAAAGCCTCCGTGTACAAGGCGCACCTTGCGCGCTGCGATCACCTCGACAACGACCTCGACGGCCGGGGCGCGTTGAGCGAAGAAGAGCCGGCGGCGTTCGCCCGGTTCTTTCTCGAGACGTGCATCGACCAGTCTCGTTCATGGAGGGCCTGCTCGAGCCCGAGCGGCTGCGCGGCCGGATCATGCTCTGGGTCGCGGAAGAGCATGCGCTGGGCCACCTCCTCACGAGGGCGGGGGACGTGCTGGCCGCGATCCTCTACCGCGGCGAGTTCCCGCGCGCCGACGTGGCCGGCGTCGGAGCCACCGATCGCCACGCGCGCCGGATCGTCGCGGCGCTGGTCCAGACCGGGGTGGTCACGTCGGATGGGCCCCGCGCCCCGTTGCGGCTCGCCTTCCCGGCGACGCTAGCGCCGAGGCTGATGCCGGGGAGCTTCCGGAGCGGCCGGGGTAGGGGCGGGTTAGAGAGGGGCCGGGGCGGTCCGGTTGGGAGCGCAACCCTGAGGCAACCTAGAGGCGACGGGTTCGCGGAGGTAGCTGGGTAGCAAGAGCATGCGTGCGCTGAGTGACGGTGCTTCAGGACGCGATACGCCCCACCCTTACCAACTCTGGCGGCATCGGGTCCAAGAGCTCCCACTCGATGGTGATGGGGCGCTCGCCCTCGAAGCGAACGGGGCGGACGGGTCCCAGGTACCGGAATGCCATCGTCACGCTGGGCCGGGCGTCGGCTCGCTCACGGACGAAGAGCAAAGGCCGGCAACCCTCGGCCTCCGGGCTGAGGTGGCGCCGCCCCTGCTTCGAGGCCTGGGTGGTGCCCGACTTGGACTGCCAATGGAAGCGCCGGTCGGAAAGCGGGAAGTCCCGGTACCGGAGATGCTCCTTTTGCGCGCTGCTCTTCTCGAGCGTGACGAGGAGCACGTCGAATCGACCGTCTGCGAGCGGCTCGACTCCGGTGTAGAAATCGCGGAACTCGCCATCCCTGGTTCGCTGATCGAAGGCTGCGCTGAGCTCGACTCCGAGGTAGCGGGCGTGCAGCGCGAGCGGGTTCGCGGGGGCGAGCTTGCGGTCCGGCGCCAGCACCGGGTTCTCCCGCGCGAGGACCGGGATGAGCGCCGCGAGCTCATCCCGAAGCAGCGCATGACGGGTCCAGGCGTCCCAGACCTCGCTCCTGGCGGCGAGGTCGCGCCCGTAGAGAACCGCGAACAGCATGTTCTGCACGCGGGTCTCGAGGGCGGTCGTCGCAGGCTCCAGCCGGAGGAGCTTCTTCCACGTGTCGAGGCGAAGCGCGTCGCCGACGTGGGTGAGCTTGCAGACGTTCTCGAGCGCAGCCTCCTCGCCGCGCTGGAGTGGCCTCGTTTCGAGCCCGACACTCCGCCGCAGCTCGGTCCAGGACCGCTTCTGGCGGTAGATGACGTCCAGCGCCACCTCCGTCTCCAGTACGAACTCGTCGAGTGACAGGTCCGCGTGCGCGGGCTCTCGCAAGAGCGCACGAAGCTCGGGGAGAGTGTCCGGGATCGAGCGCTCGAGCTGTTCGAGGACGTGCGCGCGAGCGACCTCATCGAGGTGAAGGTGACACCCCGCAGGGAGCTTCGCGAAACCGCGTTCGAACCCCACGCGGAGCTCGCGCGGCGTCTTCCCGAGCATGCGGCGGAAGCGCTGATCGAACCGGAAGCCGTCGTGCTGCCGCCCGGTCAGATCGAAGACGACGAGCTCGGCCTTGTTGCGCGCGAGGCGCAGCCCGCGCCCGAGCTGCTGGAGGAAAACGGTGGAGCTCTCCGTCGGCCTGAAGAAGAACAGGGTGTTGACGTTCGGGACGTCGACGCCCTCGTTGTAGATGTCGACGACGCAGAGGATCTGGGTCCTGCCGAGGTTCAGATCGCTCTTCGCCTGACGCCGCTCCGCGCTCGGTGTCGCGGCCGTGAGCACCTGGATGCGGAAGCCGTACCTGCTGAACTGCTCGGCGATGACCTCGGCATGCCGGACGTTGGCGCAGAACGCGATGGCGCGGATGGTCTCGGGGCGGGCGATGTACTCGGCCACGGCCCTCACGGCCTTCTGCACGAACATGTCGGCCGCGCCGATGAGCTTGCCGGCGAGCTCGTCGACGGCGTAGCGCCCCGCCATCCAGGTGACGTCCCGGAGGTCCACGCCCTCGACGTCGAGCATGTAGTAGCGGAAGGGCACGAGCGCGTGCGGGATGGCGTTCCAGACGCGCAGATTGCCAATCCATGGGCGCGGGAAGAGCTGATCGTAGTCCACTCCGTCCGCGCGCTCGGGCGTCCCGGTGAGCCCGAGCACCTCTGCGCTCGGCCCGACCTTGTTGAGAAACGACTCCCACTTGAACGCAGGGGAGTGGTGCGCCTCGTCGATGACGACCATGTCGAACTGCTTCGGATCGAGCCGGTCGTCGCGGAGCGAGTCGATCGACGCGAACACGTGGTGGCCGATCGTCGGAGCTTCTCCCTGGAACAGCAGCTCGCCGAATTGAGAAGACTGGAGCGCGGCGCGGTAGAGGGCTCGAGCCTGCTCCAGGATCTCTCGCCGGTGCGCGACGAAGAGGAGCTTGTCGACCTTGCCCGCCTCCCGAAGCGCCGCGTAGTCGAGCGCCGCCATCACGGTCTTCCCGGTGCCCGTGGCCGCGACGAGCAGGTTGCGGTGGCGCCCCAACGCGCGGGCCGCCGCGAGTTCGTCCAGGATCGGCTTCTGAAACGGCTTCGCCTCGAGCTCGATCAGCGCGTCGAGCCCGGGATCGCGCTCGGCGCTGGCGAGGCTGCGGGCGAGGCGCTTCCGCTGCTGCTCCTGGCGACCGTCGAACGGCTCGAAGAGCGCCAGGTCGGCCCAGTACTGCTCGAACGTCTCCTGCATCTGAGCCAGCAGCGCTGGCTGGTCGCTCTCGGTGATCCGGACGTTCCACTCCAGGCCATCGGTCTGAGCCGCGTGCGAGAGGTTCGAGCTGCCGACGTACGCGGTCGAGACCCCGCTCTCCCGGTGGAAGACCCAGGCCTTGGCGTGCAGGCGCGTGGTCTGATCGTCGTAGGAGACGCGGATCTCGGTGTTGGGCAGCGCCGCGAACCGCTCGATGGCGAGGGCGTCGGAGGCGCCCATGTACGTGGTCGTCAGGACCCGCAGCGGGCGGCCTCGCGAGATGCAGTGGCGCTCGACGGCGGCGCGGAGCTTCTCGAAGCCGCTCAGCTTCACGAACGCGCAGAGCAGATCGACCCGGTCCGCGCTGTCGAACTCGCTGCGCAGGTGGTCCAGGAGCGACTCGCCCTCGGCGTTGACGATCAGACTCGAGCTGTGGAGCGAGCCTCGCGGGAATGGTGGGAGGGCGGCGGGCCTGCCCACGATGCCCAGCAGCCGTTCCGGAGTCAGGCGTATCTCGCCCTCGTGGAACAGGCGGGGCACGCGTCGGGCGAGCGCCGCCAGGACGTCTTGTGCGAGTTGGAGGGTGCTGGCTGAGTCGCCGGCGAGCTCTTCGAGGCTGAGATCGACGGCGTCGCGAAGGAGAGCAGCGAGGGCTGAGGTGACGTCCGCGGACTTCTCGATCCGCTTGCGCGTGACCTCGAACGCGGCTGCGTCCAAGCGGTCGAGCTGCGCCGCGACCGAGCCGGTGATGACCTCGTCGTAGATCCCTGGCGCGAGTCGGGAACGGCGGAACGTGCCCATGAGCCAGAGCGTACTCGAGCTTCGGACTAAGGGGGGATCGT
>JAJXVM010000269.1 GCA_021782135.1 Myxococcales bacterium
CTTGCTCGAGCAGGTCCGGGTCGTGGATCGGAAAGCCCTCCACGCCCGTCGACCGGCCCTGCAATCCTTTCGTCAGCCCGTGACCCTGTCCGCCCGGCTGGCCCGGACCCTGCGGGTCCACGTCGGCAAGCTCGACCGGCTGCTCGACCTCTCGGGCGAGCTCTCGGTGGCGCGCGGCCGTATGACCAGCCTGCTGCTCGCCGACGAGCTGCCCTCGCGGGAGGAGCTCCTCGCGGCGCACGGCGAGTCGGACCGGCTCTACCGCGACCTGCAGGAGCTGATCCTCAGCGCCCGCATGGTGCCCATCGGCCCCACCTTCCAGCAGCACCACCGGACCGTGCGCGACGTCGCCGCCTCGCTCGGCAAGCAGGTCCGGCTGGCGCTGGAGGGCGAGCGCACCGAGGTGGACACCGCGCTGGTCGAGCACATCCGGGACCCGCTGCTGCACATGGTGCGCAACGCCCTCGACCACGGCATCGAGTCGCCCCAGGCGCGCCGGGAGCGCGGGAAGGATCCCTGCGGCACGCTCACCCTGCGCGCCTTCCACGACGCCGGGAACATCGTGGTCGAGGTCTCGGACGACGGCGGCGGCCTGGCGCGCGCGCGCATCGTCGAGCGCGGCCGCCAGCTCGGGCTGGTGCGGGGCGGGGACGCCCTCTCCGACGAGGAGCTGTACGGGCTGATCTTCGAGCCCGGCTTCAGCACCAGCAGCGAGGTCACCGACCTCTCCGGGCGCGGCGTGGGGATGGACGTGGTGCGGCGCAACGTCGAGGCGCTGCGCGGCTCGGTGGACGTCCGCAGCGAGGAGGGGAGAGGCACCACCTTCTCGCTCCGGCTCCCGCTCACGCTCGCCATCATCCAGGGGTTCCAGGTGGGCGTCGCCGGGGACACCTACATCGTGCCGCTCGACGCGGTGGTGGAGTGCCTCGAGCTGCCGGCCGGCGAGGAGCGCGGGGAGACGGGCTGCTTCGCCCTGCGCGGCAAGCCGCTCCCCTACCTGCGGCTCCGCGACCACTTCGGCGTCGCCGGCGCGCCGCCGGTCCGCGAGAACGTCCTGGTGGTGCGCCAGGGAGCCTCGGCGGCGGGCATCGCCGTGGACGAGCTGCTGGGCGAGAGCCAGACGGTGATCAAGCCGCTGGGCAGCATGCTCCGGGGCATGGCGGGCGTCTCCGGCTCGTCCATCCTCGGCAACGGCCGGGTGGCGCTCATCCTCGACGTGGCGGCCCTCCTGCGGGAGCTGACCCGGCGGACCGGGGCCACCTCGGCGGCGGTCCGCGCGGAGGCCGGTTGAGGAGGGAGCCGAGCCCCGTCCGCCGGCTGGAGCCGGGCGAGCCCACGCTGGCGGCGCAGCACGCCGTCAGCGACGCGGTCTTCGCGCGCTACCAGGCCTTCGTCCACCGCGAGGCCGGCATCTGGCTCGCGCCGGTGAAGAAGGCCCTGCTGGTGGGGCGGCTCTCGCGCCGGCTGCGCGAGCTCTCGCTCACCAGCTTCGCCGAGTACCTCGACCTGGTGCAGGCGGACGAGGCGGAGCGGGTCCGCATGCTGGACCGCATCACCACCAACGAGACCCACTTCTTCCGCGAGCCGCGCCACTTCGAGCTGCTCGAGCAGCGCCTCTTCCCGCGCTGGAGGGAGGAGGCCGACGCGGGCCGGCGGGCGCGCCGGGTGCGGGTCTGGAGCGCCGGCTGCTCCACCGGCGAGGAGCCGTACAGCCTCGCCATGTGCCTGCTCGAGGCCTTCCCGCCCGAGAGCGGCTGGGATCTCGAGATCCTCGCCACCGACCTCTCGACCCGGGTGCTCGAGCGGGCCCAGGCCGGGATCTTCTCCATGGAGCGCGCGCCCGAGATCCCGGCCTCGCGGCTCCAGGCGTTCATGCTGCGGGGCACCGGCCGGCAGGAGGGCTTCATGAAGGCCGGCCCGGAGCTGCGCCGGCTCATCCGCTTCAGCCGGCTCAACCTGAACGCCCCCGCCTATCCGGCCCTGGGGCGCTTCGACCTCGTCTTCTGCCGCAACGTGCTCATCTACTTCGACGCGGCCGGCAAGGCCCGGGTCGCGGCGCGCCTGCTCGAGCACCTCGCGCCGGACGGCCACCTCTTCCTCGGCCACGCCGAGAGCCTCTCCGGCATGGCGCTCCCCGCGCGGAGCGTGGTGCCGACCGTCTACGTCCACGAGGCGCCGCCCGCGGACGTGCTCGCGCCGTCGGGGGATTCACGCAGGGCCTGAGAAGGACACGTGCGAACGTTCAGGAACATCTCCGTCAACGGCAAGCTGTGGGTCATCATCGGCGCGGGACTGCTCGGCGTCTTCCTCTCGGTGTCGGAGTCCATGCTCGTGTTCCACCGGACCATGGTGGCGGACCGGAAGGGCAAGGTCCGCAGCGTGGTCGAGTCGGC
The DNA here is from genome assembly GCA_021782135.1 of Myxococcales bacterium. Taxonomy (GTDB): domain Bacteria; phylum Myxococcota; class Myxococcia; order Myxococcales; family Anaeromyxobacteraceae; genus Anaeromyxobacter_B. The sequence goes on from JAJXVM010000269.1 coordinate 2,394, forward strand.
GTACGGGATCCTCGAGAGCTTCGGCCAGCAGGCCGCCTCCGGGGCCATGACCGACGAGGCCGCCCGCGCGGCGGCGCTCCGGGTCCTCAAGACCCTCCGCTACGACGGCCAGCAGTACCTCTGGGTCAACGACCTCACGCCGACCATGGTCATGCACCCGATCCAGAGCGAGCTCGATGGCAAGGATCTCACCGAGTACAAGGACCCCGACGGCAAGCGGCTCTTCGTGGCTTTCGTGGACGTGGTGCGCAAGGACGGCGCCGGCTTCGTGGAGTACAAGTGGGCCAAGCCCGGCTCGGTCGAGCCGGTGCCCAAGGTCTCGTTCGTGAAGGTCTACCCGCGCTGGGGATGGGTGATCGGCTCGGGGCTGTACCTCGACGACGTGCGCGAGGCCTTCCTGCGCGAGGTGTGGCGGCTCTGCGTGGCCGCGGGCGTGGTCGTCCTCGTGCTGGGCGGGCTGGCCCTCTACGTGGGCCGCAGCGTCACCACGCCCATCGCGCAGGCGGTCGGGCTGGCGGAGCGCATCGCCCGCGGCGACCTGCGGGGCGAGGTGGAGGTGCGCAGCGAGGACGAGCTCGGCCGGCTGCAGGCCGCCATGCGCGACATGACCCACCGGCTGCGACAGGTGATCGGCGAGGTCCGCACCGGCGCCGAGGCCCTCAGCGGCGCCGCCGGGCAGGTCTCGACCACCTCGCAGACCCTGTCGCAGGGCACCGGCGAGCAGGCCGCCTCGGTCGAGGAGACCACGGCCAGCCTCGAGCAGATGAGCGCCTCCATCACCCAGAACGCCGAGAACAGCCGGCAGACGGAGAAGATGGCGCAGCAGGGCTCCCGCGACGCGGAGGAGAGCGGGCGGGCCGGCAAGGAGACGGTGGACGCGATGAAGTCGATCGCCGGCCGCATCTCGATCATCGAGGAGATCGCCTACCAGACCAACCTGCTCGCCCTCAACGCCGCCATCGAGGCCGCGCGGGCCGGCGAGCAGGGGCGGGGCTTCGCGGTGGTGGCGGCGGAGGTCCGCAAGCTGGCCGAGCGCAGCCAGAAGGCGGCCAAGGAGATCGGCGGCGTGGCCTCCTCGAGCGTGCGGATGGCGGAGCGCTCCGGGCAGCTCCTGGTCGAGCTGGTGCCGGCCATCCAGAAGACCGCGGAGCTGGTGCAGGAGGTGGCCGCCACCTCGCGCGAGCAGTCCTCCGGCGTGGCCCAGATCAACAAGGCCATGGGCCACGTGGATCAGGTCACGCAGCGCAACGCGGCCGCGGCCGAGGAGCTGGCCTCCACCGCCGAGGAGATGGCCTCCCAGGCCGAGTCGCTCCTCGCGCTCACCAGCTTCTTCCAGGTCGGGGACGAGGCCGAGCCCGCGAGCGCGCCCCGGGCCGCGCCGCTCCGGCCGGTGGCGCCCCTCCGCCCGGCGCTCGGCCCGCCGGCGCGCGACGAAGAAGGCGACGGGCCGGATCGTGAGTTCCAGCGTTTCCTCGGGAGCAGAACATGAGCGTGGACGTCGAGCGGCGGCAGTTCCTGGCCTTCTCCCTGGCCGGCGGGCGGTACGGAGTGGGCATCCTCCAGGTGAAGGAGATCCTGCAGTACGAGCCGGTCACCCGCGTGCCCGGCACGCCCCCCTCGGTGCGCGGGGTGGTGAACCTGCGGGGCGCCGTGGTCCCGGTGGTGGACCTGGCGGTCAAGTTCGGGCTGCGGGAGGCCCCGGTCACCAAGTGGACCTGCATCCTCATCGTCGAGTCGGCCTTCGGCGGCGAGAAGGCGGTGGTGGGGATCCTGGCCGACGCGGTGAGCGAGGTGGTCGAGCTCGGGCCCGCCGACATCGAGCCGCCGCCCCCGTTCGGCACGAAGGTGAAGCTGGAGTACCTGCTCGGCATGGGCAAGCTCGAGCAGGGCTTCGTGCTGCTCCTCGACCTCGACCGCGTGCTCTCCTCCGAGGAGCGGGAGGTGGCGGCGGCGGCCGACGCCGGGCAGCTGGGGATCGGGGAAGGCGGCGCGGCCTCACGACCCGGTGCCGATGCCGTCTGAGCTCGGCGGCGGGCCACCGCGGCGGGTGCTGGTGGTGGACGACTCGGCGGTGGTGCGGGAGGCGCTCTCGGCGATCCTCCGGCGGGCCGGTCACCTCGTGGCCACCGCCGGCGACCCGCTCATCGCCATGGACAAGATGCGCAAGGAGCGCCCCGACGCCATCGTGCTCGACGTCGAGATGCCCCGCATGGACGGCCTCACCTTCCTGCGCCAGCTCATGGCGGGGGATCCGATCCCGGTGGTGGTCTGCTCCGGGCTCGCCGGCGCCGGCTCCGAGGTGGCCCTCGAGGCCCTCGAGGCGGGCGCGGTGGCGCTCATCGAGAAGCCGAAGCTCGGGGTGCGCGGCTTCCTCGAGGA
>JAJXVM010000270.1 GCA_021782135.1 Myxococcales bacterium
CGTCCGCGCTGGGACCTCGAGGAGGCGGTGGCCCGCACGGTCGCCTGGTACCGCGCCCATCACCGCGGGGCCGGCGCCGAGGAGCTCCGCGCGCTCGCGCTCTCGCAGATCCGCGACTACCTCGGCGAGGAAGCCCGGGCGAGCTGATGGCGCGCGTCGTCGTCACAGGCGCGGCCGGCTTCCTCGGGAGCCACTGCACCCGGGCGCTCCTGTCGCGGGGGCACGAGGTGCTGGCCTGGACGCGTCCGGGCGCGCCGCTCCCGGACGCCGCCGGCCGGGTCGAGCGGCTCGAGCTCGACCTCGAGGCGGTCCGCTCGCCGGAGGGGCGCGCCACCGCCGCCGCCGCGCTCGCGGCCTTCTCCCCCGAGGCGCTGGTCCACCTGGCCTGGCGCGGCACCCGGGGCGCCGACCGCGGGGACGTCCTGCAGCTCCGGAACGTCGCCGTGGGGACCGAGGTGATCTCGCTCGCCCTCGCCGCCGGCGCGCGGCGGCTGGTGGGCGTCGGGTCCCAGGCCGAGTACGGGCGCCTGGATCGCCCGATCTCGGAGGACGACCGCCCCGCGCCGGAGACCCTCTACGGCGCCGCCAAGCTCGCGCTAGGGCAGCTGCTGCTCGCCCTGGGCGGTCGCCAGGGGTGCTCGTGCGCCTGGGCGCGCGTCTTCTCGCTCTACGGCCCGGGCGAGAAGGGCCCGGCCCTGGTCCCGGACCTCGTCCGCGCCCTCCACGCCGGCCGCGAGCTGGCGCTCGGGCGCGGTGAGGAGGTCTGGGACTACCTCTACGTCGAGGACGCCGCGGAGGCCCTGGCGCTGCTGGTGGAGCGCCCGGCGGAGGGGGCGTTCAACGTCTGCTCCGGGATCCCGGTGCGGATCCGCGAGGTGGTCGAGGAGATCGGCCGCTCGGTCGCGCCCGGCGCGCGGCTGGCCTTCGGCGCCCGCCCGGAGGTGGCGGGCGCGCCGCGCCACCTGGTCGGCCGCGCCGACCGGCTGCGGCGGGCCGTGGACTGGTCGCCCCGGACGACCCTCTCCGACGGGCTCGCCCGCACCATCGCGGACCTGGTCGGTTACGCTGGCAGGAGATGACGCACATGCCCGAATACAAGGTCTCGGACTACGTGGTCGACCACCTCGCCGCCGAGGGGGTGACCCACGCCTACGAGCTCGCCGGCGGGATGCTGGCGCACCTGCTCGACTCGTTCTCCCGCCGGGGCACGGTGCGGCTGGTGAGCATGCACCACGAGCAGGGGGCGGCGTTCGCGGCCGAGGGGATGGCCCGCATGACGGGCGTGCCCGGCGTGGCGCTCGCCACCAGCGGGCCCGGCGCGACCAACCTCCTCACGCCGATGGGGAGCTGCTACTTCGACAACGTCCCGGCCGTCTTCCTCACCGGCCAGGTGAACCGGCACGAGCTCAAGGGCGACCGGCCCATCCGGCAGCTCGGGTTCCAGGAGACGGACATCGTCTCGATGGCGAAGCCCATCTGCAAGGCCGCCTGGCAGGTGCGCGATCCCGAGTCGGTCCCCGCGATGCTGCGGCAGGCCTTCGACCTCGCCCGGAGCGGCCGGCCCGGCCCGGTGCTCCTCGACCTCCCCATGGACGTGCAGCGCGTGCACATCCAGGTCCCGGAGCCCGCCCGCCGGGCGCGCCCCGCGCCGCAGCCGGGGCGGGTGCGCGCGGAGGACGTCTCGGCCCTGCTCGAGGCCATCGCCGGGGCGGAGCGCCCGCTGCTGCTCGTGGGCGGCGGGGTCCGGAGCGCCGGCGCCGGGGAGCTCTTCCTGTCCGCCGCGGAGCGGCTGGGCGTGCCGGTGGTCCACTCGCTCCTGGGCCGGGACGCGCTGCCGTTCGCGCACCCGCTGAGCGCCGGGATGATCGGCTCCTACGGCAACCGCTGGTCGAACCACGCCCTGGGGAGCTGCGACCTGCTGATCGTGGTGGGCAGCCGCCTCGACATCCGGCAGACCGGCACCGACACCGAGGGGCTGGCCCGCCGGCGCATCTTCCACGTGGACTGCGACCCCGGCGAGATCAACAACCGGGTGCTCGGGGTCCGGCCCGTCCACGCCGACGCGGCCGACTTCCTGGCGGCGGTGCTCGACGCGCCGGCGCCGGGGCGCTCGTTCGACGGCTGGCTGAAGCAGATCCGAGAGCAGCAGGCGGCCTGGCCCGACGAGGCCGAGCTGAAGGATCTGCCGGGACTCAACCCGAACCGCTTCCTGCGCCGGCTCGGCGAGGCGAGCGGGCGGGCGCGGGCCTTCTGCATCGACGTCGGCCAGCACCAGATGTGGGCGGGGCAGAGCCTGGCCTTCGGCCGGGGCCAGCGGTTCCTCACCAGCGGCGGCATGGGCTCGATGGGCTTCGCGCTGCCCGCGGCCATCGGCGCCTGCTTCGCCGGGGCCGGCGAGCCGGTGGTGGTGGTCGCCGGGGACGGCGGCTTCCAGCTCAACATCCAGGAGCTGCAGACGGTGGCCCGCAACCGGCTGCCGCTCAAGATGGTGGTCCTGAACAACCGCGCGCACGGCATGGTGCGGCAGTTCCAGGAGAGCTACTTCGACTCCCGCTTCCAGTCCACGGTGGTGGGCTACGACCCGCCCGACTTCTCCCGGGTGGCGGCCGCCTACGGCATCGCCTCCCGCCGCCTCGACGCCGCGGCGATGCCCGACGGCCCGGCCCAGGACCGCGCGGTGGCCGACGCGCTCGCGTGGCTCTGGTCGGATCCGGCCGCGCCGGCGCTCCTCGAGGTGGGCATCCCCACCGTCGCCAACGTCTACCCCAAGCTCGCCTTCGGGCGCCCGATCACCGAGATGGAGCCGCTCGCGACCCCGCTCGAAATGGAAGGAACCTGATGGATCCCAAGCTGCCGATCGCCCCCGCCCAGCCCGCCGCCGAGGAGCGGCTGGCCTCGGAGATCCTGGAACGCGTCCGCGAGCTGGCCGCCCTGCGGCTGGGGAAGGAGCCGCCCTTCGTCCCCGGCGAGACCCCGGTGCGCTACGCCGGGCGGGTCTACGACTCCGCCGAGATGGTGAACCTGGTGGACAGCGCGCTCGAGTTCTGGCTCACCGCCGGCCGCTACGCGAAGAAGCTCGAGACCGAGCTCGCCGCCTGGTACGGCCTGCGCAGCGCCTCGCTCGTCAACTCGGGATCGAGCGCCAACCTGCTCGCGTTCTCGGCCCTCACCAGTCCGGAGTGGAAGGAGCGGCGCATCCGGCCCGGCGACGAGGTGATCACCGTCGCCGCCGGCTTCCCGACCACCGTCGCCCCCATCCTGCAGTACGGCGCGGTGCCGGTCTTCGTGGACGTCTCGCTCCCGACCTACAACGTGGACGTGAAGCGGCTCGAGGACGCGCGCTCGCCGCGGACCAAGGCCGTGTTCCTGGCCCACACCCTCGGCAACCCCTTCGACCTCGAGGCGGTGAGCGCCTTCTGCCAGCGCCACGGGCTCTGGCTGGTCGAGGACAACTGCGACGCCAACGGCTCGCTCTACCAGGGGCGCAAGACCGGGACCTTCGGCGATCTCTGCACGCTCAGCTTCTACCCGCCGCACCACATGACCACCGGGGAGGGCGGGGCGGTGCTGGCGAAGGACGCCCGCATGGCCGCGGTGGTGGACAGCATCCGCGACTGGGGGCGCGACTGCTGGTGCCCGTCCGGCAAGGACAACACCTGCGGCAAGCGCTTCTCCTGGCGGCTGGGCGAGCTGCCCTCCGGCTACGACCACAAGTACACGTACAGTCACCTCGGCTACAACCTGAAGCTCACCGACCTGCAGGCGGCGGTGGGGCTGGCGCAGCTCGCCAAGCTCGAGGGGTTCGGCCGCGCCCGGCGCGAGAACTGGGCCTTCTTCCGCGAGGCGCTCGCCGGGCTGGAGGAGTTCTTCGTGCTCCCGGAGGCCACGCCGGGCAGCGATCCGAGCTGGTTCGGGTTCCTGCTCACCCCGCGCGAGGGCGCGCCCTTCACGCGCGAGGAGGTGGTCCGCGAGCTCGAGGACCGCAAGGTGCAGACCCGGATGCTCTTCGCCGGCAACCTGGTGCGGCAGCCGGCCCTGACGGCGCTCGCGGCCGACGCGCGCGAGCGGGGCGCCTCCGCGCCCTACCGCGTCTCGGGTCCCCTGGACGCGACCGACACCATCATGACCCGGAGCTTCTGGTTCGGCGTCTACCCCGGCCTCGCGCCGGCCGCCCGCGAGTACGTGGCGGAGGTGCTCACCCGGTTCGTCCGGTCGAGGTAGGGGAGGCCGCCCCGCGCGCCGGCCCGAAGTTGATCCGCTCCCGCTCCACCACCAGCGGGAGGTGGCGGACGTGCGTCTGGATGGAGCCGACGTACTCGCCCAGGATCCCGATGAAGAAGATCTGGATCGAGCCGAAGAAGTAGATGCCGATGAGCAGGGGCGCGAGGCCGAACCGGAACTCGCTCCAGAAGACCAGCTTCAGCACCAGGTAGGCGAGCGAGACCAGCAGGCTCAGCGCCGCCATCCCGAAGCCGGCCAGCGTGGCGAAGCGCAGCGGCGCGCGCGAGTGCTTGGTGAGCCCGAGCATCGCCATGTCGAAGAGGGTGAAGAAGTTGTTCTTGGTCTCGCCCTTCTTCCGGAGCGGCTGGTCGTAGGGCATGAGGTCCGGCTCGAACCCCAGCTCGGAGATGAGGCCGCGGAAGTAGGGATAGGGGTCGTCGAGCTCGCGCAGCACGTCCATCACCTGGCGGTCGTAGAGCCCGAACCCGGTGAAGTTCCGGATGAGCCGGGTGTCCGAGATGCGCGCCAGGACCCGGTAGAAGGTC
>JAJXVM010000271.1 GCA_021782135.1 Myxococcales bacterium
GCCTACACCCTCCACGACGGCTCGCAGTTCGTCCGCAACTGCACCAAGTGCCACGACGGCGGCGTCCAGCCCGGCACCACCCTCTCCACCGCCACCGCGCTCCGCGCCGTCCACGGCTCGCCCTTCCCCTCGCTGCTCGCCGGAACCACCAACCCCGCCGGCACCGCCAGCACCTTCATCTGCTACGAGTGCCACGGGAACAACGCCGGGAACGGCTACGACTACTCCGGCAAGAACGTCTACGCCGAGAGCGTCAAGACCGGCTCGAGCCACCCGGTCAACGCCGACGCCTCCCACTCGTCGGTGAACGAGTACGCCAACGCCGCCTTCGGCAACAAGCTCGGCGGCGCCACCCGCCACGCCAGCTGCCTCGACTGCCACGACCCGCACCAGGCGCAGAAGGGGCTCCACACCGCCCAGAAGAACACCGCCGCCCCCGCGCTCCAGGGCGCCTGGGGCGCCAAGTTCGGCGGCACCCTCTCCAACTTCGCCGCCCCCACCTCCGCCAACTTCACCAAGGTCACCATCACCGCCGGCACCGACCTCGAGGCGACCCTCTGCTTCAAGTGCCACTCCGCCTACTACGGCACCCTCCCCACCTCCCCCTCCGGCGGCTTCACCGAGACCGACGTCGCGCGAGACTTCAACCCGGCCAACGCGTCCTTCCACCCGGTCCTCGGCTCCAACTCCGGCACCATCGGCAACACCAAGAACATCCTCTCCCCGTGGACCACGACGAGCCTCATGACCTGCTCCGACTGCCACGCCTCCGACACCACCACCGACCCGGCCGGCCCCCACGGCTCCGCCGCCAAGTTCATCCTCAAGGGGCCCAACACCCTCTGGAACAACACCCTCGCCCAGAGCGGCGGTGCCATGCCCGCCGGCACCTTCTGCGCCAACTGCCACTCCAGCACCTTCGCCAACTCCCGCTCCGTCTCTCACACCAACAACAACCATGACGGGGTCGTCTGCACCACCTGCCACCTCATCATCCCCCACGGCTCCGGCCACGTCGGCCTCCTCGGCTCCGTCTCCAGCGGCGGCACCCCCGCAGGCGGCGTCCAGCCCTCCGACTCCGCCCCCTACGTCGACACCTCCACCCTCCAGCTCGGCATCGGCGCCTACCCCTCCGCCACAGGCACCTGGCAGAACTCCAACTGCGGCTGCGGCAGCGTCTCGACCGGCCACTGACCTCGGCCCCTGCCCCGCCGCCTCGACGCGGCGGGGGTTCCATTTTTGAGCACCGCCGTGCCGCGCCTCCTCCGCCTCCTCCGCTCGCCGCGGCTCGCGCTCGCGGCCCTCGCCTGGCTCGGCGGCTACGCCGCCGCCGGCGCGTGGCTCCCCTGGTCGCTCCCCGGGGGAGGAGCTCCCCCGGGCTGGGCGGTGGCCGCGGGCCTCGACCACCCCTTCACCACCTGGACCTTCCTCGGTGCGGTCGCGCTCCTCTTCGCCAGCACGCTCGCCTGCACCTGGGGCAAGCGCGCGCGCGTCGCGGCGCTGCTGCGCGGCGAGCTCCCCGGGACGGCGGCGACCCTGCCGTACCGGGCGGGGTCGGACGTCACCGCCTTCCTGCGCGCGAGCGGCTTCCGCGGCGACGGCCCCGTCCTCCGCCGCCTCCCCGCCGCCCTCTGGGGGGGCTGGCTCTTCCACGTCGGGCTCCTCGTCCTCATCGCCGCGATCGCCGTCCAGCAGTCCTTCCACGACGGCGCGACCCTGCAGCTCACCGAGGGAGAGGTCGCCCGGCTCGACGATCCCGGGGCGGTCTTCGGCCGGGATCGCGGCCCCCTGGCGCCGGCGCAGCCGCCGCCGCTCACCGTCTCGCTCCTCTCCTTCGACCCCTTCGCCCACCAGCCCGGGTACGCGCCCGACCGGCTCTCGACGCTCCGGCTCGAGCGCCGGGGCGGCGCCTCCGTCGAGGGGACCGTCGACCGCGCCCGGGGGCTCCGGCTCGGCGGGGTCAAGGTCTTCCAGGCCATCCCGGTGGGGCTCGCCGTCGACCTCGCCCTCCCCGATGGCTCGATCCGCAGCGTCCACCTGGCCACCGTCGGCGCGCGCGAGGCGGCGGCCGACGTGCGAGACCTCTCCGGCCTCCCGGTCCGGCTCCTCGCCGAGACCGAGCGCCCCCTCGACGACGCGGGCGGCACGGGCCGGGTCGAGCTCGCCCTCCTGGCGGGGGATCGCCGCTACCCCATCCTCCCCGGGAGCCCGTTCGGCTTCGGGGGAGGGGAGGCGCGGGTCGCCGCCGTCCGCCGCTGGGGCGCCTTCACGTACAGCCACTCGCCCGGGATGAGCGGCGTCTTCCTGGGCTTCGCCCTGCTGCTCGCCGGCTCGGCGCTCCTCGCCCTGCCCGCCGGGGTCGCGCGGCTGGAGCCGGGCGGCGCGGCCCGGGTCGCCGGGCGCGGGACCGCCGCGCTCCTCGCGGACTGGGCGGCCGCCGGCCGGGACGCCTGAGGGAGCCGACCATGCAATCCGTCCTCTTCTGGAGCGCCGTCACCGCCTACGCCCTGGCGACCGTCGCCTTCTTCACCGCCGTGGCCTCGCGGAGCGGCCGGGGCACCGGGTCGGGCGCCGCCCTCCTCGCCCTGGGGCTCGTCCCCCACGCCGCCGCCATCGGGCTGCGCTGGATCGAGGTCGGCCACGGCCCCTACCAGACGCGCTACGAGGTCCTCTCCGCCGACGCCTTCCTCCTCGTCGGCGCCTACCTGGTGACGGCGCTCGCCGCCCGCCACCTCCGCCTCCTCGGCGCCGCCGTCGCCCCGGTCGCCTTCCTGGGCATGGGCCTGGCCGTCGCCACCTTCGCGCTCAAGGCCGAGGTCCCCATCATCTTCAAGTCCTGGTGGCTCGTCCTCCACATCGGGTTCGCCAAGCTCTTCGCCGCCACCGCCGTCCTCGCCGCGGCCAGCGCCGCCGCCTACCTCGCGAAGTCGCGCCGGCCCGGGTCGCTGCCCCGCCTGCCCTCGCCGGAGCGGCTCGAGCTCGCCGCGCACCAGTTCCTGCTCGTCTCCTTCCTCTTCCTCGGGGTGATGATCGTCGCCGGCTCGCTCTGGGCCAACGAGTCCTGGGGGAGGTACTGGGGCTGGGACCCAATGGAGACCAGCTCGCTCGTCACCTGGCTCGCCTTCGCCGTCGTCCTCCACTTCCGCGTCCTCCACGGCTGGCGCGGCCCCCGCATGGCCTACCTCACCTTCGTCGCGCTCGCCTTCGCCGTCTCGACCGCCTACCTGGTCGCCACGATCGTGCCGACCATCCACAACTCCTACATGGTGGGCCGATGATCCCCTCCCCGGCGGTGGCCGCCGGCCGCCGCGCGCGCCTGCTCGGCCCCCTCCTCGCCGCCGCGCTCGCCACCGGCTGCCACTCCGATCGGTCCACCGCCTCCGCCACCATCCGCGCCTACGACGAGGAGCTGGTCCGCGCCTTCCGGACGTCCGACCACGACGGCCTCGCCGCCGTCGCCGCGCCCAAGGAGGCGGAGCGGATCCGGGTCCTCGTCGACATGAAGCGCGCCGCGCGGGTCGTGCTGGAGAGCGAGCTCCAGGCGCTCGAGGTGACCTCCGCGACCCCGGCCGGGCCCGACGCGATGACCGCCGAGGCCCGGGAGCGGTGGCGCTACCACGACCGCCCCCTCGATCCCGGCCGCCCGCCGGGGACCGTCTACGTCTCGGACATGACCCTGCGCTACCACCTGCGCCGCGACGGCGGCGCGTGGAAGGTCGCGGAGGTGGACACCCTCGCCAACCACTACCTCGAGCCGGCCGGGTTCTCCCCGGAGGTGCGGGCGCGCCAGCAACCCCACAGCGCCCAGGTGGGCCACGGCCAGTGACCGCCTCCGCCGCCCCGCGGGAGCCCACTTGACCCGCCGCCCGCGCCCGCGCTGAAGCGCTCGCTGACCAACAACCCGATCCGTCGGCAACCTCGGACCCAGGGAGAACTCGATCCGGGGCGGTTCTGCATCTTGCGCCGTCGTGGCACGGGTGGTCCGCTAATCCCTGGGTCCTCCGACCGACGGTGCGGCCATTGGTCGCAGTGTTGAGCCCGATCAGGTCTCACCCGGATCAGGTGCGTCAGTATCCCGACCCGCTCCCACATCAGCGCTCGCGCCCGACTCGCTCCCACACGGGAGCTCCGAAGGAATCTCCATGCGCCCGAACCGACTGCTCACGACCGCCGCGTTGCTGGCGGGGCTGGCCCTGGCGGGATGCGACAAGGCGCGGCCGACGCTGGGCGGGGGAGCGAACGGGAAGACGGCGTGCACGGGGTGCCACGGTGGGCAGCTCGACGCGACGGGGGCGCCGCCGTACGACCTGTCGGGGCACGATCAGACGTGGTCCGGGAACGCGCTCGGGGTCGGGGCGCACTACGGCCACATGTCGAACGCGGTGGGCTGCTTCAACTGCCACCAGGTGCCGGCGTCGGTCTCCGCGCCGGGGCACATGGGCGTCCCGCCGGCGAAGGTCGACTTCTCGAGCTACGTGGGCGCGAACGTCGTCGGGGCGCCGGCGCCGCAGCCCTGGGATCGGGTCACCCACACCTGCAGCAACTATTGCCACGGCTCGTCGCTGCCGGGCGGCACCCACACCACCCCCGACTGGCTCGGCGGCGCGAGCGAGGCGGCCTGCGGGTCCTGCCACTTCTTCGGCGGCAACATCCAGACCGTCCAGCCGGCCGGCCACCCGCTCACCGACATCCTGGCGCCGGGCAGCCCGCCCATCACCTCCAACACCCAGTGCGCCGACTGCCACCCGGAGACGG
>JAJXVM010000272.1 GCA_021782135.1 Myxococcales bacterium
ACCCCGGGGCGCCGCCGCCGCTACCGCCGCGCCCGCTGCCCCCGCGGCCGGAGCTGCGCCACCGGGGCCAGGGTGGCCGCGTCGCCCTCCGCGAGCGGCAGCCGCACCGTGAAGGTGGTCCCCGCCCCGAGCTCGCTCGACACGTCGATCGAGCCGCCGTGCGCGAGGACGATGTTGCGCGCCAGCGAGAGGCCCAGGCCGGTGCCCTCGCCGGGCGGCTTGGTGGTGAAGAAGGGCTCGAACAGCCGCTTCATGTGCTGCGGCGCGATCCCCTTGCCGGTGTCGCTCACCGAGATCACCGCGTGGCCGGCGTCGCGGTGCAGGCGGACCTCGATCTGGTTCGGCCGGCCCTCCTCGCGCGCCTGGATGGCGTTCACCACCAGGTTGAGGACCACGTCCACCAGCTCGCCGCGGTGGCCGAGCACGGTCGCCTGCTCGTCGAGGTCGACGCGCGCCGCCGCGGCGCGGAGCTGCTGGGCGGCGGTGCGCAGCACCGTCTCCACCACCTCGGAGAGCGCCACCGGCGCCGCCGGCTCCCCCGCCTGATCCCGCCGGGCGGCGGAGCGCAGCGTGGCCACCACCTTGCGGATCCGCTCCATCCCCTCGAGGCTCTCGTCCACCGCGGCCGAGGCCTCGCGCCGGGCGAAGACGATCTCCGGCCGCTGCAGCACCCCGCTCGCCTGATCGCCGGCGCCGGCGGCCAGCCCGGCCTCGGCCAGCTCCGCCAGGCCCGCCTCGTAGGCCTGCAGGTAGCGGCGCAGCTCCTCCAGGTTGGAGGTGACGAAGGCCGTCGGGTTGTTGATCTCGTGGGCCACGCTCGAGGCCAGGACGCCCACCGCCGCGAGCTTGTCGGCCTGCACGAGCCGCGTGTAGAGGCGGCGCAGCTCGCCGACGTCGCGCACCACCCGCACCAGCCGGTCGCCCAGCCGGGTGGTGGTCACCTCGAACAGCGAGTCGAAGATGGGATCCTCCACCTCGACGATGCCGTCGCTCTTCCCCTCGTACCAGCGGGGCGGGTGTCCCTCGAAGAGCTGCGGCAGGAGCCGCCCGGACAGCTCGTGCGGGCGGCCGCCGACCAGCTTCCCGAAGGCGCGGTTGCAGCGGATCACCACGCCGTCGAGGTCGGCGATGACCACCGCCTCCTGGAGCAGGTCGATGGTCGCGTCCCACTCGGCGCGCGACCGCTCGGCCATCCCGGCGGTGGCGTGGAGCCGGGTGGTGAGCTGGGCGCGGCTGCTGTGCAGGTACGCGGCGATGATGCCGACGGTGGCGATGATGCCGCTCTCCATCGCCCAGCGGGCCACCGTCTCGTGGGTCACGAGGGAGGCGTCGAACTTGAGCGCGACGGCGTCGGCCACCACCAGCGAGGCGACCGCCCAGATCCCGACCACCGCCACCTCGATGGTGTTCGGCAGCACCGCCGCGGCCCCGACCACGCCCACCAGCACCCCGTAGCGGAGCGCGTTGTGGGGGTCGTGGTGGAGCAGCACCACCACCACCGGCACGGAGACCACCAGCGCCGACTCGAAGCGCGCGAAGCGGAGCAGCCAGCGCAGGTGGACCGAGCGGCGGCCGAGGAGGAGCGCGTAGACGCCGTTCAGGAACAGGAGCGCCCCGCCGGCGCAGAGCGCCGTCCAGGGAGCGCCCTGATCGTTGAGCAGCGTGCTCGCGAGGTCCACCGCCATGAAGACCGGGACGATCAGCCAGCGGAGGCGCAGCATCCACTGCAGCCGATCCCGGAGGTCGGCCTCGTCGGGCCCCTCGCCTGCGGTCGCGAATGTCACAACATCCTGGATCAAGGAACCGCCCCTTGCATCCCCCCGGACCCGGTTCGGAATTGCACGTACGGTGCCACCGGGCTGGCGTCTCCCCGCCTGCCGTCCGGCTCACCCCAACGCCGGAACCCTGATCGATTTCGCGGGCTTGCACACCATGGGTCCGGGTGTGTGCGCGTGTGCGGGCCCCGCGCCGTTCTGCTCAGAGAAGCCGAGAATTGCCCCAAAGGGGGTAAATGTCGGAACTGTCCAGTAACGTCGGACACGTACGAGCCGTTCTCGTTTTTTGAGGCGGAACGGCTTGACTCAGACCCCTCGCGGGTTGCGTCGCCGCGTCGCACGGCTCCGAAAGAACCGGGGGAACCGGGACGCGCGGTCGAGGTTCCGCAGCCGATGGTGAAGTCCGACCGGTCGCCCCGGTGGGGCTGGGTGGACTCGGTCGGCGATCGGGCCATCCCACCCAGCGCCCGGGGCGAGTGCGCGAGATGCCCCAGTGAATTGGGTGAACCCCGGGCCGGATGCTAAGCTCGGCCCGCGCCCATGGCCCAGCTCAATCCGGACTCGCGCGAGCTCACGATCAAGGTCGTTTACTACGGCCCGGGTCTCTCCGGGAAGACGACCAACCTCCAGGCGCTCTTCCACAAGATGGACCCGAAGGTGCGGGGTCGGCTCATGACCCTCGACACCAAGGACGACCGCACCCTCTTCTTCGACATGATGCCGGTCTTCTTCCGCAGCGCGGCCGGCGTGAAGGTGAAGCTCAAGCTCTACACCGTGCCCGGCCAGGTGATGCACGAGTCGACCCGGCGGATCGTGCTGCAGGGCTCCGACGGGGTCGCCTTCATCGCCGACGCGCGCCGCTCGGAGCGGCAGGTCACCTCGACCTACTGGCACGACATGATCCGCAACCTGCAGGCGAACGGGCTCGACCCGCGCGGCCTGCCGATCGTGATCCAGGCGAACAAGTGCGACCTCCCCGACGTCCGCACCGCCGCCGCCGAGTTCGCCGACCTGCGCGACCTGGTGCAGCCGCCGGTGATCCCGGCGGTGGCGATCCGCGGCGAGGGGGTGGTGGAGACCCTGCACGCGCTGCTGGCCGCGCTCTACCGCTCGCTCGACGCCCGCCTGGGCCTCGCGCGCACCCTGCGGGTGGGGGAAGACGAGTTCCTCGGCCGGGTCTTCGCGCAGGTGGACCTCGCCGGCACCCGGCTGACGAGGGTCTCCCCGTGACCTCGCCGCCCTCGGTGCTGCAGCAGGAGTGGCTGCTCGGCGATCTCCTCGACCTGCGGGCGTTCGCCGACGTCTGCCGCTCCTTCGCGGACCTCTACCGGGTGGGGCTGAAGGTCTTCGACGCCCGCGGCGAGAAGCTGGTGGACGTCGCGGTCGGCAACGCCGACTTCTGCGGCTACCTCTGGGGCCTGCCCGCGGGGCGGCAGCGGTGCATCGCCACCGTGGACCGGGTGAAGCACGAGGCGCTGCCGGAGGAGCCCGCGCCGCGCCGCGTGGACTGCTTCTCCGGCTGCCGCTACTCCGTCCTGCCGGTGCTCTACGAGGGGGACGTCCTCGGGCGGGTGGTCTTCGGCCCGTACCTCCCCGAGGAGCTGGTCCAGCTCCCCGCCAGCGCCGGCGCGGGGTCGCCCGGCTTCGACGCCGCGCGCGCCGCCGGCTACCAGCGGCGGATCCGGCGGGTGCCGGACGCGGTGGCCGACCGGGTGGTGAGGCACTTCGGCGACCTGCTCGACGTGCTGGTCTTCAGCGGCCACAAGAACCTGCTCACCGCCCGGCTGCACATCGAGGCGGTGCAGGAGTCCTTCCGCGAGCTGGCGGAGAAGAACCGCGCGCTCGAGGACGGCTACGAGAAGCTGAAGGAGCTCGATCGGCTCAAGTCGAACTTCCTCGCCACCGTGAGCCACGAGCTGCGCACGCCGCTCACGAGCGTCATCGGCTACTCGGAGATGATGCTCGGCGGCATGGGCGGGGCGCTCTCGCCGGAGCAGCGGGAGTACGTGTCCATCATCATGGACAAGGGGGAGGACCTCCTCCACCTCATCACCTCGATCCTCGACATCACCCGCATCGAGGCGGGGCGGATGCGCCTGATCCTCGCCGACGCCGACCTCGGCCAGGTGGTGCGCGACGCCATCGACACCGTGCGCCCCTCGGCGCTCAAGAAGGGCGTCCAGCTTGCCTGCGACGCCCCCCCCGGCCTGCCGGCGGTCCGCTGCGACGCCGACAAGGTCCGCCAGTCGCTGGTGAACCTGGCCTTCAACGCCGTCAAGTTCACCGAGGCGGGCGGGAAGGTGACCCTCGGGGCGCGGCCGCACGGCGCGGCCGAGGTGGTGCTCTGGGTGGCCGACGACGGCGTCGGCATCGCCCCCGAGCACCTGAAGCGCATCTTCGACGTCTTCTACCAGGTGGCCGAGCCGGGCTCGCGGCCGCAGGGCGGGGTGGGGCTCGGGCTCGCCATCGTGAAGAGCTTCGTGGAGGCGCACGGCGGCAAGGTGACCGTCACCTCCGCCCGCGGCCGCGGCAGCACCTTCACGCTGCTCCTGCCGGTCCGCGCCGGCGATCCCGCCCAGCCGGCGGTCGAGGCGCCGGGCCCGCAGGCGAAGCTCGCCGGCTGATGACCGAGTTCGACCTCATCCGCCGCTTCACCGCCCCGGCGCCCAAGGGCGGGGCCGGGGTGGTGCTCGGCATCGGCGACGACTGCGCGGTGCTGCGCCCCCCGCGGGGAGAGCTGCTCCTCGCCACCGTGGACGCGGTGGTGGAGGGGGTGCACTTCGACGGCCGCTTCGCCCCGGCCGACGTGGGCTGGAAGGCCCTGGCGGTGAACCTCTCCGACCTCGCCGCCATGGGGGCGCGCCCGCTCTGGGCGCTCTGCGCGCTCGCCGTTCCGCGGGGCGCCGACCCGCGGCGGCTGGCCGGGGTGGGCCGGGGGCTCGCCGCCT
>JAJXVM010000273.1 GCA_021782135.1 Myxococcales bacterium
CGGCGCGGGCTCGGGCGGCGGCGCCGGCTTGGGCGGGTCCTCCGGGCCGGGGGGCTGCGCCGGGCGCGGCGTCTCCGCCGGCGCGGGCATCGCCACGTTCAGCGCCTGGTTCGCGGCGAGCACGATCCGCAGCGCCCCGAGGGTGATCTGGTCGCCCGGGCGCAGCGGCCCGCGGCTCACGCGGCGGCCGTTGACGATCGTCCCGGCGGCGCTGCCCATGTCCACGATCGAGAGCGCCCCGTCGCCGCCCACCTCGATGACCGAGTGGAGCCGCGCGACCCGCGCGTCCTCGAGCCGGAGGTGGGCGGAGGCGAGCCGGCCGATCTTGATCACCGGCCGCTCGAAGCGCGCGGTGTGGAGCAGCTCGTCCCCGCGGAAGACCTGGAGCGTGACCGGCGTCGCCATGGCTGCCGACCTCTGGCCCACGTCAGAGCTCCGAGCCGGCCTGCTTCACCTTCTCCCGCCAGCTCTCCCGGATCCGGATCAGGCTCGAGTGGCCGACCTTGCGCCGCGCCTCCACGTACTCGCCGTCGGGCCGGGTCAGGTCGCCCTGGATGGTGTCGTCGTCGAAGTTGATGATCGTCTTCTTCTCGTACTCGATCCGGGGCTCCGGCTTCGGCCCGGGCGCGGGCTCGGGAGCCGCCGCGGTCCCGCCCGCCACCGCCAACGCCAGCGCCGCGATTCGCACCCCCGACCTGCTCGCCATGGCGATCCGCTCCCGGTAGCCCTGCCGACAAGTAAGCTCACTGCCGAGCCGCGCCGGCATGGCCGCTCAAGGGGCCTTGCCGCCGACGGCAGCCGGCCCGGACGGGACCCGCTCGGCCGGCTGGCTGCTGGCCACGCGCTTGTCGGCGCAGCTCCCCAGCAGCCGGGCGGCCTGTTCCGGCGGCAGGGTCGCGGCGCGCGCGTACCGGTCGAGCTCCTGCCGGGCCTGCGGGCACTCGCGCCGGTCCTGGGCCAGCAGCACCGCGCGGGCGAGGTGCACCTCCGGCAGCGAGTCCCCCCCGATCTTCTCCGCCTCCGCGTAGTCCGCGAGCGCCTCGGCCGGCTTGCCGAGGTGACGGCGCGCCACCCCGGCCGCGAGCCGCGCCCGGGCGTCTCCCGGCGAGGCGGCCAGCACCGCCCCGGCCGCCCGCCCCACCTCCGTCCAGCTCTCGCGGGTGAGCGCGACCCGCAGCAGCTCCCGCTCGAAGAGGGCGCCGCCGTTGCCGGAGGCGCCCGCGCGCCAGCGCGCCAGGGCGGCGTTGGCGTCGCCGCGCCGCTCGAGCACCCGCCCCTCGACGAGCGCCACCCAGGGATCGGCCGGATCGACCTTGGCCGCCTCCAGCGCGAGCAGGCCCGCGAGGTCGAGCTCCCCCCGGGCCAGCGCGGCGCGCATGAGCAGCGAGTGGGCCCCCTTCAGCCCGGGATCCTTCCCGACCGCCTCGCGCCCGAGCCTCCAGGCCTCGTCCGCGTCCCCCAGCCGCAGCCGCAAGAGTCCGAGCCGGACGCGATCGGCCGGCGCCGCGCCGAAGGGCCCGCGCGCCCGCTCCGCCAGCCGGAGCCGCTCCGCCCCCTCCGCCGGCGCGTCGAAGGGCGGCCAGGGCACGCGCTCCGGCGCGGGCGCCGCGGCCTCCGGCGAGAGCACCCGCAGCGCCGCCTCGGCTCGGCGGGCGCAGGCGTTCTTCACCCCGTGGAGCCGGGCCTGGGTCACCGCCAGGGCGAGCCCCTCGACCGCCTTCTGCCGGGGGGCGGCCGCCTGGGCGGCGAGCTGCGCGCGGTAGTCCTTGGCCAGCTCGGGCTCGCGCCGCAGCTCGGCCGGGACCGGGGCCCGCAGCAGGGCGTCGCCGAACTCCTGGTAGGCCTCGCCGATCCGCGCCAGGGCGCAGACCGCCGGGTCGGCCGCCTCGAGCTTCACCACCGCCGTGTAGCGCCGCTGCAGCTCGAGCAGCTTCCGCCCCTTGAGCGCCACCTGGCCGGCGAGGCGCCGGGCGGGGACCGCGAAGCCGATGCGCTGGTACTCGTCGAAGGGCGGCTCGAGCTCGTCGAGCTGGGCCCAGGCGGCGAGCTCGCTGGCCGCCTCGCCGGCCCCCTTCCCCGCGGCGCGCCAGCGGCGCAGGGCCTCGGCCCGGTCCCGCCGCGCCGCGGCGGCGTCGCCGGCCTGCTCGTGCATCCGCGCCAGCCAACGCTGCGCCTCGAACCACTCCGGGCCGGCGCGGGCGTACCGTCGCTGGTACTCCTCGAGCTGGCGCGCCGCGCGCCCGAAGGCGCCCTCGCGCTCGAAGAGGCCGGCGATGGAGCGGAAGACCGGCGGGGTCTCCTTCGCCGCCGGGAAGGCCGCCACGTACGACCGCCGGTCGGCCTCGGCCTCCCGGAGCCGCCCCAGCCCCTCGCGGTACACGCCGGCGTCGTGGAGGGCGTCCTGGGCCGCGCGGGCGTCGTAGCGAGGCGCCGGCTTCCCCCGCCCCGGCCGCGCCGCCGACTCGCGCTCGCGGCGGTAGCCCTCGAAGTAGCGCTCGTAGGCCTCGGCCGCCGGGCCGAAGTCGGCGAGCGCCGCCGCGTCGGCGCCGCTCGCGAGCAGCGCCTTGGCGGCGAGCGGGTCGTCCGGGTGGCGGGCCCAGAGCGCGCGCCGGGCCGCCATGGCCCGCGGCAGGTCGCCCGCCCGGGCGAAGTCCACCGCGGCGTCGAAGAGCGCCGTCGCGGCCAGGGAGGACTCGGGCCAGTCGGTCGCGAACGAGAGGTAGGCCTTGGCGGCCTCGCCGTGGCGGCCGGCCTTCTCCTCCTGCTCGACCACCTTGAAGGCGCTCTGCTCCACCACCCGGAAGAGGTCGTCGCGCAGCTCGGGGTGCGCGGCGAGCAGGGCGCGGTCGCCGTAGAGCCGGCGGGCCCACTCGCCGGTGGCGCGCACGTCGCCGAGGAGGTTCTCCGAGTCGAGCAGCAGGTTGGCCGCGTACCCGGCGAGCGGGTGGCGCGGGTGCTCGAGCGCGATGGCGGCGAAGAGCCGCGCCGCCTCCTTCGGCTCGTCGTGGCGGGAGTGGAGCTGCGCCGCCTGGTAGGCGGCCTCGACCGCCTTCTCGCCGCGCGGCGCGCGCTCGACGTAGCGGACGCACGCCTCGAGGAGCTGCCGCTCCTCGCGCGTCCAGGGGGCCTTGGCGTGCGCGAGCGGCTGGCCGGGGGCGGCCGGCCGGGCGCCGCCGGCCGCGCGGAGCGCCGCGTCGTAGGCGAAGACCGCGCCCTCGAGCGCGTCGGAGAGCCAGCGGCCCGGGGGCTTGCCCTGCGCCGACGGGTCGAGCGCCACCGCCCGCGAGTAGGCGTCGCCCGCCTCCTGGTAGCGGCCGAGCGCGAAGAGCAGCTCGGCGTGGAAGAACTGCATCTCGTACGCCCGCGGGCCGTCCGGGAAGAGCGCGAGGTGGTCGCGGTAGAGCGCCGCCGCCATGTCGGCGGTGGCCGGCTCGCGGGTCTTCTTCCACTCGTTGTGGTACTGCACCGCCAGCGTGCGCAGGGTGTTCTCCGCCTCGCGCCGCGCCGCCGCCAGCACCTCCTGCTGCTTGGGATCCGCGCCCGCGCCCCGCTCGGCGGCGCGGACCAGGTCCACGAACTTGCCGGCCTGCTGGACCGCCAGCTCCTTGCGCCCGAGCCGGCCGGCGGCGGTGACGATGCGCGACTGGAAGAGCGGCGCGTCCGCCGCGCCGGGCCAGCGCTGGATGAGCCGGTGGTGGAGCAGGATCGACTCCCGGTCCTTGCCGTCGTCGAAGTAGAGCTGCGCGAGCTGCTTCAGCATGTCGCGCTCGTGCGAGCCCCCGACCCGCGCGAAGTCCTGCTCCGCCGCCTGCGGCTGCCCCACCTGGCCGTAGGTCCGGACGTAGTCGCGGCGCGCCTCGCGGGCGAGCGCGAGCCGCCTCTCCGCGGTGGCGGCGGATCCGCCCTCACCGCCCTCCCCTCCGTCCCCGAGCCGCACCACCTGCGCGAAGAGGGCCAGCGCGCCCCGGAAGTCGCCGAGGTTGTAGTCGACCCAGGCCTCCTTGTAGAGGGCGTAGCCCCGCAGCCCGCCGTCGGGCCGGGCCGCGGCCCGCCGGTAGGCCTCCCGGGCGGCCGCGAGCCGCCGCGCCCGATCGCCCTTCTCGGCCTCGTCGAACCAGTACTCGCCGAGCGCCACCCAGGCGTCGGGCACGAAGCGGGAGCCGGGGAACCGCGTGAGCAGCCGCCGGTACGCCGCGCTCGCCTCGCGCGCCCGGTGCTGGCGCGACAGGTTCTCGCCCAGGAAGAAGAGCACCTCGTCCATCCGGCTCCAGCGCGGGTAGCGCCGCACGACGTCGAGGTAGCGCGCCACCGCCGCCTCCTGCTCGCGGCGCGAGCGCGCCTCCAGGTCGCGCTTCTCGCCCTCCAGCTCCTTCGCGCGCGCCCCGCCGGGCTCCGCCCGCGACAGCGCGTCGTCGAGCCGGTTCGCCTGGAAGAAGAGGTGCTGCGACTCCTCCCAGTGCAGCTCGGCCAGCCGGAAGAGCCAGCCGGGGATCTCGGCGTCGGCACCGCCCAGCCGGAGCAGCTCCTCGAGGCCGGTCATCTCCTCCCGCCGCTTGTCGGCGACCTCCAGCTCCACCTGGTGGCGGAAGGCGTCGAAGGCGAGCGCCGGCCGCGTGGGCGCCGGCGCGGCCCCCCGGGGCGCCAGGCTCCCGGCGAGCGACTCGTCGGG
The DNA here is from genome assembly GCA_021782135.1 of Myxococcales bacterium. Taxonomy (GTDB): domain Bacteria; phylum Myxococcota; class Myxococcia; order Myxococcales; family Anaeromyxobacteraceae; genus Anaeromyxobacter_B. Next base: position 4,670 of record JAJXVM010000273.1, read on the forward strand.
GGCGGCGCTCCGCTTCTTCCCGAGCACCTCGGCCGGCGCGGCG
>JAJXVM010000274.1 GCA_021782135.1 Myxococcales bacterium
CAAGACCGCATGAGCGAGACCGCGCCGCAGCTCCCGCCCGAGCCTTCCGAGCCGGAAGGCGAGATCAAGGCCTCCTTCTTCGAGCACCTCACCGAGCTGCGCAAGCGGCTCATCCACTGCCTCGCCGGCGTGGCCGTGGGCATGCTGCTCGTCGGCTGGTGGTCCGAGGACATCTACCGCTGGGTGATGAAGCCGGTCCTGGCCGCGCTGCCGCAGAAGGACGCGTCGCTCAAGTACACCAACTTCATCGAGCCGTTCATGGTGTACCTGAAGGTCGCGCTCTACGGCGGCCTCTTCGTCTCGGCCCCCTACGTGCTGTACCAGGTCTGGCTCTTCATCGCGCCCGGCCTCTACAAGCGCGAGAAGAAGGTGGTCATCCCCTTCCTGGCCTTCGGGACGCTGCTGTTCTACTCCGGCGCGGCGTTCTGCTACTACCTCGTCATGCCGTACGCCTTCCCGGCGCTGCGCGACATCGCCGGCCCGGACATGACCCCCATCATCAAGATGGAGGAGGCGCTCTCGCTGGTGCTGGCGATGCTCCTCGGCTTCGGCATCGTCTTCGAGGTGCCGGTGATCATCGCCTTCCTCTCGATGATCGGCCTCGTCTCGGCCGACTTCCTCGCGAAGTACCGCCGGCACGCCATCGTGGTGAACGTGCTTTTGGCGGCGATCATCACCCCGACCGGCGACCCCTTCAACCTGGCGCTCATGGCCGTGCCGATGATCCTCTTCTACGAGATCGGGATCCTGCTCGCGCGCGTGCTCGGGAAGAAGAGGCCGGCGCCGGCGGCCGCCTAGGCGGCTCGCCCCTCCCTGGCCGTTGCCCGCGGCGACGGAGCGCGCGATCAGGAGGTAGCCCGCCCGCTCCAAAGGAGCGATCCTGTGCCCGGAGAGCGGCCGGGCCGCGTCTCCGGGGGACCCGCCGCCATGTTCTTCAACGCCCTCGCCATCGCGCTCTCGGCCTGGATGCTCGTCAAGCACGGCAGGCGCGCGCTCCTGTTCTTCTTCCCGGGGCTGGTGCGGGTGCGCGGGGACGCCGCCGCCCCGCCGCGGACCACCGCGCAGGCCGAGCTGGGAGACCAGCTGCGGGCGCTCGGCTTCGAGCGGCTCGGCGCGCGCGACGAGCGCGGCCCGCTGCGCGGCCTCGACCTGGCGTCGGACGGCTGGGCCAACCCGGCCGACGGCGCCTACGCCGACGTCTTCTCGGTTCGCCCCCGCGGCGGCCCGGGGCCGCTCTTCTACTTCCTCTCCGCCTTCGACGACGGGGCGCTGGTGCTCACCGCCAACCACCCGCGCCTCGCCCAGCACGCCGCCGCCGTCCAGGCGGGCGGGCTGCCAGGGGCGTCCCTGGAGGCCACCTGGCGGGCCCACCAGCTCGCCGTCCAGCGCTTCGCCGGTCCCCACGGCGCCCCGCGCGCCGGAGGGCTGGGGGAGCGGGCGGAGGTGGCGCGGCGCTGGTACCGGGGGCCCGGGCGCGCCGAGCTGCGGCGGATGTTCGGGATGAGCGTCGTGAGCGCGCTGGTGGCGCTCTTGCTGTTCGCCGGGACCGTACACCTCTTGGTGAGGGGGCTCGCCCACCCAGGCTGAAGCGGGGAACGCAGGCCGACATAGGAGACGCACCGATGAACGCCGCTCATCCCACCGAGGTCGTCTTCCTCGCCGCGAAGCGCACCCCGTTCGGCACCTTCGGCGGCAGCCTCAAGGATCTCACCGCGACCGACCTCGGCGTGCAGGCCTCCAAGGCCGCGCTGGCGCAGGCCGGGGTGGCGGCGCACCACTTCGGCCACGTGGTGCTCGGCAACGTCGCCCAGACCTCCACCGACGCCATCTACTTCTCCCGCCACGTCGGCCTGCGCGCCGGCCTGCCGCAGTCCACGCCGGCCGTCACGGTGAACCGGCTCTGCGGGTCGGGGTTCGAGGCGGTGATCCAGGGGGCGATGCACCTGCTCACCGGACAGGCCGAGGTGGTGCTCACCGGCGGCGCCGAGTCGATGAGCCAGTCGCCGCTCGTGCTGCGCGGAACGCGCTGGGGCCATCCGCTCGGCAAGGTCCCCGCGCTCGAGGACTACCTCTGGTCGGCCCTCACCGACACCTGGGCCGGCATGCCCATGGCCCTCACCGCCGAGAAGCTCGGCGCGCAGTACCGGATCACGCAGGACGAGGTGGACGAGTATGCTGTCCTGTCGCAGCGCCGCTGGGCCGCCGCGCACGAGGCGGGCCGGCTCCGCGAGGAGCTCGCCCCGCTGGAGGTGCCGTCGCGCAAGGGGCCGGTGGCGTTCGAGACGGACGAGCACCCGCGGCCGGGCACCACCGTCGAGCAGCTGCGGAAGCTGCCCAAGGTCTTCCAGAAGGACGGGCTCATCCACGCGGGCGCGGCGAGCGGGATCGCGGACGGGGCCGGGTCGCTGGTGCTCGCCACGCGCGCCTTCGCCGACCGGCACCGGCTGAAGCCGCTGGCGCGGCTGGTCAACTGGGGCTTCGCCGGGGTCGATCCGACCGTCATGGGCATCGGCCCGGCGCTGGCGTTCCGAAACGCCCTGGACCGCGCGAGCGCCCGGCTCGCGGACTTCGACCTCTTCGAGGTCAACGAGGCCTTCTCGCCGCAGTACCTCGCGGTCGAGAAGGAGCTCGGGCTGCCGCGGGACCTCACCAACGTGGACGGGGGCGCCATCGCCCTCGGCCATCCGCTGGCGGCCTCCGGCGCGCGCATCACGATGCACATGATCTACGAGCTGCGGCGCCGCGGCGGCCGCTACGCCCTGGGCGGCGCCTGCATCGGCGGCGGGCAGGGGATCGCCCTCATCGTCGAGGCGCTGTAGCGGCGGCGGGGAGGCGGCCGGCCCACCCATCCGAGACTCCGGGCGCCCGACGCCCGGACGAGAGCCGCCCCGGCGCCGTCCGGGTGCCGGGAGGCGCGGCTGCGCGCTGGCGCCGGGCCGTCCCACCGCTTATCTTCGCGCCCATGCGCAGACGGGAGAACCCCCTCGACGAGCTGCTCACCTTCGGCGGACGCGTCCCCTCGGCGGTGGGCGCCCTCGTCGCGCTGCTGGTGCTCTCGAGCCTGGCCGGGGCGCTGCAGCCCTGGCTGCGCGCGGCGGCGGTGCTGGTCCCGGGGGCGGTCTGGGCCGGCCAGCTCTGGCGCGTGGTGAGCTACCCCTTCTTCGAGTCCGACCCGCTCTCGCTGGTCTTCGGCGGGCTGATGCTCTTCTGGTTCGGACGCGACCTCTCCTACGCCTGGGGCGCGCGCCGCTTCCTCCTCACCTTCCTGGCCTTCACCGCCGCGGCGGGGGTCGTCACCTGCCTCGTGGCCCGGGTCTGGCCGGTGGTCTGGGTCCACCCCTACCTCGGCATCTGGCCGGTGGTGGACGCGCTGGTGGTCGCCTGGGCGATGATCTTCCCCGACCGGCAGATCCTGCTCTACTTCGCGCTGCCGGTCTCGGGCAACACCCTGCTGTACCTGACGATCGGCGGCACGCTCCTGTACGCCGTCTTCGGCGGGCTGGCCGCCTTCGTGCCCCACCTCGCCGCGGAGGGGATGATGCTGATCCTCGCGCGCGGCTACTCGCTGCGCGGTTTCTGGCAGACGATGCGCATCCGCTCGCAGGAGCGGCGCGCGCGCCGGCGGGCGAAGCACCTCAAGGTGGTGGGCAAGGAGTCCGAGCCGCCCCGCTGGATGAACTGAAGGGCGGGAGGCTCCCCGGCTACGGGTCGACCTTCACCTGCTTCACCGCGTCGGCGTAGATCCAGATCCGCTCGGCGGCGCTGCGCCAGTCGGCCGGCACGAGGAAGAACCCGGGGCAGCCGGGGGCGTAGTCGTCGCTCGTCCCCGCGAGCTGCCGGCCGTCGCGGAAGCTGACCTCGAGCTTCTGGCGCTCCGGCCGGGGCGGCAGGGCGCCGGGGTCGGCCATGAAGAAGATGGCCTTCACCCGGCTGCTGTCGAGCGGCTCGGCCGGCGCCTCGGGCGACGGGGCGAGCGGGAGCTGCAGGGCGAAGAGGTCCGCGTGCCGCAGCACGCCGCGGCGCACCGGACCGTCCGCCACGTGGACCACCACCCGGTGTTCCCCATCGACGAGCCGCGTGGGCGCCAGGGTGGAGGCGGGGGGCGGCGCGCTGGGCGCGGAAGCCAGCTCCTCCGCGAGGTCGGCGAAGTCCTCCACCACCTCCAGCTCCGGGTCCAGCTCGGGGCCGGCCACGGGAGGCGGGACCGGCGCGTCGGCCGCCGGCAGGGGGACCGGCGCGAGCGCGGCCGGGGCCGGCTCCGCCGCGGGGGCGGGCTCCTCCTCGAAGGCGGGCCGGGCCAGCAGCTCGAGCGGGATGGGCGCGAGCTCGGGCAGGGGCTCGAGCTCGAGGTCCATGTCGGCGGAGAGCTCCAGCTGGGAGGCGGGCACCGAGAGCCGGATCGGCTCGGGAGGCTCGGAGGGGGCGAGGAAAGCGGGCTCGGAGGCCGAGCCGAGGTCCGGCTCCGGCGCGACCTCCGCGCCGGACTCCGTGGCCGCCCCCACCGCCTCGACCAGGGCGGTCGGGACGGGCGGAGAGAGCTCGTCGCTGGCCCGCGCCGGGACGGGCGTGGCGATGGTCTCGAGCGGGATGGGCTCGGGCTCGGGCTCCTGTTCCGGCTCCGCCTCCGGCGCGGCCTCGGGTGCCGCCGGCGCGACGAGCATGGCCTCGGGGACGGGGGAAGGCGGCGACGCG
>JAJXVM010000275.1 GCA_021782135.1 Myxococcales bacterium
CGAATTCATCGACAAGACGGAGGGGGCGGAGGCCGACCTCATCGCCATCCGGGCCGATCTGCTCGGCAAGATCGGCACCGTGCGGGCGCTGCGGATCGGGAACCTCGATCCGCGCCCGGCGCCCGAGCGGCCGGCCCGGCGGGAGCGCGCGGGCCGGCGGCCGCCCCTGGACGAGCCGCTGCGGCTGCTGGTGGTGGGCGCCTCGACCGGCGGCCCTCCGGCCCTGCAGCGGCTGCTGACGGCCCTGCCCGACGGGCTCCCGCTGGCGGTGGTGATCGCGCAGCACATGCCGGAGCGCTTCACCGCCGCCTTCGCGGCGCGGCTGGGCCGCACCACCTCCTTCTCGGTCACCGAGGCCGGGGAGGGGGACGTGCTCGCGCCGGGGCGCGTGCTGGTGGCGCCGGGGGGCAGGCACCTCGAGCTGGCCCGCGACGCGGCCGGCGCGGTGCGCTGCGCGGTGCGCGGCCCGGGGCAGGCGCCGGGCCGGCGCTACTGCCCGAGCGTCGACCTGCTCTTCGAGTCGGCGGCGCGGGTCATGGGGGAGCGGGTGGCCGGGGTGGTGCTCACCGGGATGGGCAACGACGGGCGCCAGGGAATCCAGGCGGTGAAGCGGGCCGGCGGTCTCACGATCGCCGAGTCGGAGGAGACGGCCGTGGTCTACGGGATGCCCAAGGAGGCGGTCGCCTCCGGGAGCGTGGACGAGGTGCTGCCGCTCGGCGCCATCGCCACGCGGCTGGTGCACTTCGCCGGCAGGGAGGGGGCATGAGCCTGACCCTCTCGGCGCTGGTGGTGGACGACAGCGCGGCCATGCGCAAGCAGCTCGCCTTCGCCCTGCAGCGGGTGATGGGCATCCACGCCACCGAGGCCACCGACGGCGCCGACGCCTGGCGCAAGCTCTCCACCGGCGTCTACGACGTGGTGCTCACGGACATCAACATGCCGCTCATGGACGGGCTGAAGCTCATCTCGCTCATCCGCCAGAGCGGCGGGGCGCACCAGCAGGTGCCCATCGTGGTCATCACCACCGAGGGCGCCGTCGAGGACCGCCGGCGCGCCATGGACCTCGGCGCCAGCGCCTACCTGGTGAAGCCGGTGCAGTCCCAGCAGGTGGTGGAGGCGCTGCGGTCGCTCTTCGGGCAGAAGGCCGGCTAGAGCTCCAGCTCGGCGACCACCGGCGCGTGATCGCTCGTGCCGAAGGCCGGGCGGGGGAGCGCGTCGCGGGTCCGCTCCAGGAGCGGCGCGCTCGCCAGCAGGTAGTCGATGCGCCAGCCGATGTTCCGCTGCCGCAGGTTGCGCCAGGGCGCCCACCAGCTGAAGATGCCGCCGTCGCCCGGGTGGAGCGCCCGGGTGAGGTCGACGAGCCCCCGCCCGAGCAGGCGGTCGAAGAGGACCCGCTCCTCCGGGAGCTGGCCGATCGCGCCGGGCTTCCGCTCGCGCTCGTGCACGTCGAGGTCGGTGTGGGCGACGTTCAGGTCGCCGGCCAGCACCAGCCGCTCCCCCCGGGCGTGCCGCTCGGCGATCCAGCCCTCGAGCGCCTCCAGGAAGCGCAGCTTGGCCGCCAGGTCCTTCCCGCCGTTCGGGACGTAGATCGAGGCGACGGTGAGCTCCGGCAGGGCCGCCGCCACGACCCGGGTCTCGAGGTCGAAGGCGGGGTGGAAGAAGGCGGGGCGCTCCGGGCACCGGTCCGTCCGGACCAGCAGCGCCACGCCCGAGTAGGCGGTCTCGCCGTGCCAGTGGCAGTGGTAGCCGGGCGCGCCGCGGAGGGAGGCCGGCACCTTCGCCGCCGGGGCCTTGAGCTCCTGGAGGCAGAGGACGTCGGGCCGCTCCTCGGCGAGCAGCGAGAGCACCTGCGCCTCGCGGGCGCGGATCCCGTTCACGTTCCAGGTGGCGATCTTCATCGAGGTTTCTTGAAGAGGGCCTCGAGGGCGTCGCGCGGATCCTCGCGGGGCCGGGGCGCCTCGCCGAAGAGGGCGGCGAGCTGGACCCGGGCGGCGGCGCCCTGGTCGCCGCGGCGGCGCGAGGCGCCGTCCCCGAGCTGGAACAGGTCACAGGCGTTCGACGACTCCTTGTCCACGATCTGCTCGGCGTGGGGCTCCCGGCACTGGTGGGCGGCCGACTCGTCGTAGTGTCGGCAGTCCATGCAGCAGCGCAGGTCGGCGTCGCACCCCGGGCAGGTGGTGCGCCGCCCGACGGGGCCGTCGAGCTTCAGCGGGGCGCCGCAGTGGTAGCAGGAGGCGGGCATCCCGGGATCATAACCCGGCTGGCGCGGTCAGGGAGCCTGCTGGCCCGGCTCCGCCGCGGCCCGGGCGCGGTGGCCCGGGGGGCGCTCGGCGAGCTCCGCCGAGAGCACCGCCACCGTCTCCACGTCGAGCCGGATCCGCTCCCACTCCTCCTCGGGGATGGCCAGGAACGCGTCCACCACCTCGGGGTCGAACTGGGTGCCCCGGCAGCGCCGGGCCTCCTCCACCACCACCGAGAACGGCCGGCCCTTGCGATACGGGCGGTCGCTGGTGATGGCGTCGAGGGTGTCCACGAGCGCGAACACCCGGGCCCCGATGACGATCTCCTCGCCGCGGAGCTGGCCCGGGTAGCCGGTGCCGTCCCACTTCTCGTGGTGCTCCAGCACCACCCGGGCGGACGGGCGCAGGTAGTCGACCCGCTGCAGCAGCGACCACCCCAGCTCCGGGTGGCGCTTCATCTCCACCCACTCCTCGGGGGAGAGCGGGCCCGGCTTGAGGAGCACGCTGTCGCGGACGCCGATCTTGCCGATGTCGTGGAGCAGCGCGCCGTGCTCGACGAAGGTGAGGTCCGGCTCGCCGATCCCGATCGCCTGCGCCAGCCGGCGGGCGTAGAGCGACACCCGCCGGGAGTGCCACTGGGTCTCGGCGTCGCGGTAGTCGAGGGCGGAGATGAGCCCCTCGAGCAGGGCCTGGGTCCGGGCGCGCACCATCTCCTCGAGCCCGTGGTTGAGCTCGCGGAGCTGCAGGTTCTGCCGCTGCACCTCGAGCGTCAGCCGCTCGTTCTCGCGCTTGAGCCGGGAGGATTCGGAGGCGTGGCCGATGGTGGCGAGCAGCTCCTGCTGGTGCCAGGGCTTGGCGATGATCCGGTAGACCTCCCCGGAGTTGACCGCCTCCAGCGCCACCTGGAAGTCCTCGGCCGCCGTGCAGAGGATGCGCACCGCCCCGGGCGCCAGGCCGCGGGCGGCCTTGAAGAACGAGATGCCGTCCATCCCCGGCATCATGTAGTCGGAGATGATGACGCTCGGCGACTCGCGCGCGAGCCCCTTCAGCGCCTCGTCCGGCGAGAGGAAGCAGCGCGTGGTGAAGCCGGCCGACTCGAGGACGCGGGACAGGGCGCGGAGCACCAGCGCGTCGTCGTCGACGAGGAAGACGAGCTCGGAGAGCCGGGTGGCCGGCTGGGTGACCAGGTTCACGCGGCCCGCATCATAGCGTGCCCGTCGAGTTTTCGACAGGCGCCCCGGGGCGGCCCGCTAGAAGCTCCCCAGGAACTCCTCGTTGGTCTCGAACTCGGAGAGCTTCTTGAGGAGCCGCTCCATGGCCTCGACCGGCTTCAGCGAGGCCAGCGCCTGCCGGAGCTTGCGGACCTTCTCGATCTCCTTCGGCGAGAAGAGCTTCTCCTCCTTGCGGGTGCCGGACGCGCCGATGTCGATGGCGGGGAAGATGCGCCGCTCGGCGAGCTGCCGCGAGAGCACCACCTCCATGTTGCCGGTGCCCTTGAACTCCTCGAAGATCACCTCGTCCATGCGGCTGCCGGTGTCGATGAGCGCGGTCGCGATGATGGTGAGCGAGCCGCCCTCCTCGGCCTTGCGCGCGGCGCCGAAGAGCCGCTTGGGCCGCTCCAGCGCCCGGCTGTCCACGCCGCCGGTGAGGGTGCGCCCGGAGGACTCGACCTCCTTGTTGTAGGCGCGCGAGAGGCGGGTGATGGAGTCGAGGAGGATGACCACGTCCTTGCCCGCCTCGACCAGCCGCTTGGAGCGCTCCAGCACCATCTCGGCCACGTGGAGGTGCTCCTCGGTGGGCCGATCGTTGGAGGAGCCGACCACCTCGCCCTTGATGTTGCGCTTCATGTCGGTCACCTCCTCGGGCCGCTCGTCCACGAGCAGCACGGTGAGGTGGACGTCGGGCCGGTTGGAGGTGATCGCCTGGGCGATCCGCTGCAGCATGATCGTCTTGCCGGCCTTGGGGGGCGAGGTGATGAGCGCGCGGGCGCCGAGGCCGATGGGGGCCACCAGGTCGAGGACCCGGCCCACCATCTCGTCGGGGCGGGTCTCGATGATGAGCCGCTCGGTCGGATCGGTGGCGGTGAGGTTCTGGAAGTGCGTGCGGCGCGCCACCGCGATGGGATCGGTGCCCTCGACCGTGTCCACGCGGGAGAGGGTCCGCTTCATGTTGCGCAGCGTGGCGGCGCCCTTCACGAGGACGCCGGGCTGCAGGTGCATCCGGTCGATGAGCCAGCGCGGCACCTCGACGTCGAAGGCCTGGGGCAGGTAGCTGCGCTTCGGATCGCGCAGCCAGCCCTGGCCCTTGCCCTCGAACTGGAGCACGCCCTCGACCTCCTCGGTCTGCTCGGGCTGGCCCTGCGGCTGCGGAGATCGG
>JAJXVM010000276.1 GCA_021782135.1 Myxococcales bacterium
CGGCCGGGCCCGCCTGCGCGGCGGCCTGCCTCGGCCCACGGGACCGCTGCTGGGCGGCGGTCGGCGCGTACGCCACCCGCTGCGAGGGGCTGGCGCTGGCCGCGGCCGGGTGCGTGTCCCGCTGCCCGTGAGGGGGCGGCCGGTTTCCTGACAAGCCTGGCCAGACGGCTATGCTGGGTCGGCGGCGGAGCCAGGACCGCCGGGTGGGAGGGGCGCGTGCGACGAAGGGCGCCATGCTGATGCCGGATTCCGGGGCGCCCCGGCCGGAGCCGCGCTGGCTCGAGTCCGGCGCGGAGCTGTCGCCCTGCCGGCGCTACCGCTACCGGCTCTCCCGCGTCTGGGACCGCTCGCGGCCGCGCTGCCTCTGGGTGATGCTCAACCCGAGCAGCGCCGACGAGCGCTCGCTCGACCCGACGGTGCGCCGCTGCTTCGACTTCTCGCTGTCCTGGGGCTGCGGCGCGCTCGAGGTGGTGAACCTGTTCGCGCTGCGCTCCAGCGACCCGGGGGCGCTCTACCGCGACCCGCCGGTCGACGCGCCGGGCGAGGAGGGGCGCAACGACCGGACGATCGTGGCCACGGCGCGCGAGGCCGACCTGGTGGTGGCCGCCTGGGGCGCGCACGGGAAGCTGGCCGGGCGCGGCGAGGAGGTGGCCAGGCTGCTCGCGGCGGTGGCGCCGGTCCACGTGGTCCGCTTCACCGCCGACGGCAGCCCGGGCCACCCGCTCTACCTGCCGGCCTCGGCGGTCCCACAGGTCTGGCTCGGCGGCCCCGCGGGGTGACGCGCTTCACTCCCCGCCGGCCAGCCGCGCCTCCAGCTCCTTCACCCGCTTGGCGAGCTCCTTCTCGCGCAGGAAGCGCTTCGTCACGTCGCGGATGACCGCCACCGGGCCGAGGACGGCGCCCGACGGGTCGCGCAGCATCTGGATGGTGAACTCGATCGAGATGCTCCGGCCGTCCTTGGTGATGGCCGGCACGGCCAGCAGGTCTCCGTGGCCGTAGCGCGACTCGCCCGTCGCCATCACCCGCTCGTAGCCGTCCCAGTGCCGGCCCCGCAGGCGCTCCGGGATGATGATGTCCATCGACTGGCCGAGGGCCTCCGCGGCCGTGAACCCGAAGATCGCCTCCGCGCCCGCGTTCCAGAGCCGGATCACGCCCCGCGAGTCGCCGAGGATCACCGCGTCCGGGCTGCCTTCGACGATCCGCGGGTAGAGGCTGCCGAGTTCCATGGATGTGCTCCGGGGCGCAGCGGGGTCTGCTCGCCCCAATAGGAGCAGCCGGATGCCGGTGCAACCCCCGTACGGGCGGCTCCTGCCAGGAGAGCCCGCGCGGCGCGCGGGAAACGGGCGAACTGGCGATCGACCCAGCCCATCAGGGCCGCGACCCGGGGCCGCGCCGTCGTCACCCGAGCGCTGGAGGAATACAGTCTCCCGTGATGCCCTGCACCCGCGTGCTGCTCATCGAGACCGACCCCAGCATCCGCGAGACGCTGCGAGAGCTGCTCGAGTCCGACGGCTTCTCGACGTGCGTCGCCGGCGACTACCAGGAGGCCTGCCGGCTCGTCGACGGGGGCTGCGCGCCCGGGGCGGTGGTGCTCGACGTCGGCTACCCGGTCGAGGGAGCCCTCGAGACGATGCGGCGCCTGCGGACCGAGCCCTGGTTTCGGGAGCTGCCGCTCGTCCTCACGACCGCCTTTCCGGTGACCCGGGACGAGCAGGGGACCGCTCCCATCCTCGAGAAGCCGTACGATGCGTCGGCGCTGGTGGGGGCGCTGCGGCTGGTGTTCGACCCGCCCCCGAGCCGCCCGACCTCGCTCCGGGCCACGAAGTGCGCCCTGCTCCCGGCCCGCGGCGCGCCGGAGCGCCTCGGCTCGCGCGAGCGGCGCTGAAGCCGGCCGGGGCGCGCCCGGCGCGTCGAGGAGGTCCCCGCCCCGCGGACGGCGCCCCGTCGAAGCTCGGCAAGCGCTACGCTGCGGCGGATGGGCGAGGCCATCCAGCTGCGGGACTCGGCCGGGCGGCGGCTGCCCGGGCAATCGGCGGCGCTGCTCGACGGCGGCGACGAGGCCTTCCCGCGCATGCTCGAGGCCATCGCGAGCGCGCAGCGGAGCATCCGGCTCGAGGTCTACATCTTCGACTGCGACGAGGTGGGCACGCGCTTCGTGACCGCGCTCGCCGCGGCGAGCCACCGGGGGGTGGCGGTCACGGTGGTGGTGGACGGGTTCGGCAGCTCGCGCGACGCCGGCTGGCTGCGCGCGGCCCTGACCGCCGCCGGGTGCACGGTGCGGGTCTACCACCCGCTGCTCTCGATCCTGCTCGGCCGCTGGCGCCGCTCGCACCGGAAGCTGCTGCTGGTGGACGGCGAGGTGGGCTACGTGGGCGGGCTCAACATCGGGGCCGCGTACGGCGGCGCGACCGTTGTCGCGGCGCTCCCTTCGCGCAAGCCCCGCGCGCCGTGGCTCGACCTGGCGCTCGAGATCCGCGGGCCGGTGGTGGAGTGGCTGGAGCGGCGGCTCGCCGGAGAGCGGCTGCGGCCGCCGCCCGGGCCGCTCCGGGTCTGGCTCTCGGGGCTGGGGGGAGGCCGCCGCCTGCGCCGGCAGCACGTGAAGGCGGTGGGCCGGGCCCGGCGCGAGCTGCTCCTCGCCCACGGCTACTTCATCCCCGACCGGCGGCTGGTCCGCTCGCTCACCGCCGCGGCGCGGCGCGGGGTCTCGGTCACGCTGCTCCTCGCCGGCCGCAGCGACGTGCCCTTCCACCGGCCCGCCACCATGCGGCTCTACCGCCAGTTCCTGCGCGCCGGCGTCCGCATCTTCGAGTGGAGGCGGTCGGTGCACCACGCCAAGGCGCTGGTGGTGGACGGCCGGCGGCTCCTGGTCGGCAGCTTCAACCTCGACCCGCTCTCGCTCTCGAACCTGGAGGTGCTGGTGGAGGTGCGCGACCCGGCCCTGGCCCGCGCCGGAGAGGCCTGGATCGAGGCGCAGACCCGGCGGGCCCGCGAGGTCACGCTCGCGGACCTCGCCGGCCGTTCGCGGCTCCGCGTCTGGCTGCTCGACCGGGCCGGGCTGCTGGTGGCGCGCGTGGCCGCGCTGGTCGCGCGGCTGCTGGCGCGGCGCTGAGCTTCCGCCCGGCCCTGCCTCGGTAGCCGACGGCGCGGAGCGCCTTGACAGCCGAGCGCCGGGCGCGCTACCTCGGGCGGACAACTGAATGCTTCGGGTGCCCGCGAGGGCATAACAGGGAAGCCGGTGCGAAGCCGGCGCGGTCCCGCCACTGTAAGTGGGGAAGCCGCCTCGAAACAGCCACTCGGCGCCAGCCGGGGAAGGCCGAGGCGGCGCCGAAGGTCGACGAGACCTTCCGAACCCACGAGCCAGGAGACCTACCCGGAGCGAAGGAGCCTGCATGCCAACGGCCTGCGGCCATCCGGGCGCGGAGATCGCCCGGCGGCCTCGCAGCCATCTCCGCTCGCCGTTCCTCGCCGCCGCGCTGGCGCTCGCGCTGCCGTTCCCCGCGCGCGCGATGCACCTCGCCGACGGCGTGCTGCCGCTCGGCTGGGCCGCCTTCTTCGGCGCGCTCGCCCTGCCCTTCGTCGCCTTCGCGCTCGGGAGCCTGCGGCGCCGCGCGGAGGCCGACGTCGGGCTCAAGCCCCTCGTCGCCATGGTGGCGGCCGCGGTCTTCCTGCTCTCGGCGATGCCGATCCCGGTCCCGGTGGTGGGCACCTGCTCGCACCCCTGCGGCACCGGGCTCGCCGCCATCCTGGTGGGCCCCTGGATGGCGGTGGTGGTGGCGCTCGTCGCCCTGCTGTTGCAAGCGCTCTTCCTCGGCCACGGAGGCTTCACCACCCTCGGCGCCGACCTCCTCTCGATGGGCGTGGCCGGCGCCTTCGCGGGCTGGCTCGCCTTCCGGGCGCTGCGCGCCGCCGGGGCCTCCCTCGGCGCCGCCGCCTTCGCGGGCGGCCTCCTCTCCGACTGGGCGACCTACGCCGTCACCGCGGCCGAGCTCGCGGCCTCGATCCACGGCGCGCGCCCGGCCGGCCAGGTCTTCGCCTGGGTCGCGCTCGGCTTCGCGCCGACGCAGGTCCCGCTCGGGATCCTGGAGGGGCTGCTCACCGCCGGCGCCGTCACCTTCGTGGCCCGCCGGCGCCCCGACCTCCTGGGCCGGCTCGGGCTGGACGTCGAGGTGGCCGCGTGAGGTGCCGCGGCCTGCTCGCGGTGGCGTTCTCGCTCGCGGCGCTCGCGGGAGAGCCGGTCCGCGCCGGCGAGCCCGCGCGCTGGGCGGGGGCCGACGAGCAGGTGGTGGCGCCGGTCGCCGCCGAGGCGGGGCGGCGGCCCTGGCGCACGCTCCTCGACGACTCCGGCGACCTGCCGCACTTCCTCTTCCTCTCGGCCGGGATCGCCGGCGGGTTCGCGCTCGGGTACGGCTACCGGGCGCTCTTCGCCGGGCGCCGGTCGGACGAGGAGGAGCGCCGGTGACGGCGAGCCTCGGAGAGGGCCGGAGCGCCGATCCCCGGCTGGTGCTGGCGACGGCGCTGGCCGGGTGCGCGGGCGCGCTCGCCTCCCCGCGCCCCTCGGGGGCGCTGGCGCTCGCCGGCTGCGCGGCGGTGGCCCTGCTCGCCGGCGGA
>JAJXVM010000277.1 GCA_021782135.1 Myxococcales bacterium
AGGAGGCCTGGCGCGGCTACGGGGCGGCGCGGGCGGCGGCCGCCGCCGCGCTGCGGGGCTGCGACTACCTGTTCTTCCTCGACTCGGACGAGTACCTCGAGCCGGCGGCGGTGGAGGCGATCCGGCGCTGGAAGCGGGAGGGCCCGCGAACGGTCCACGTCCGGCTGGTACGGCGCGACTGGGCCGAGCTCCCCGGCCACCGGTTCCTCTTCCGGCAGGAGCGGCACGTCCGGCTGGTGCGCGGCGACGCGCCGCTCTGGGAGCCGCGGATGGTGGTCCACGAGGCGCTCCCGCGCGCCGAGGCGACCGACCTCGCCGCCTTCGTCGAGCACCGGTTCGTCTCCGCGCCCGAGGTCCGCCAGGAGAAGGAGGACCGGTACGCGCTCCTCTGGGCGCTGCGGGCTCGGCTGGAGGGCCGGCGCCCGAAGCCGGTGCTCCCGCAGCGGCTGGCGCACGCGCTCCGCAACGCGCTGCTCAAGGGGGCGGCGCTCCGCGGCGGCCTCGACGGGCTGGCCCTCTCCTGGCGCGTCTCCCGTTACCACGCCGAGAAGTACCGGCGGCTGGCCGAGGTGGAGCGGGGCGAGTGGGCGGACGAGCTCGCGGCGCTGCGCGAGGGCCGGCTCGAGGAGCTCTTCGCCCGCGTGGCCCGCCTGGAGCCCCGAACGCCATGACCGTCTCCGGCTTCACCTTCGTCCGCAACGCCGTCCGCCTCCGCTACCCGGTGGTGGCGGCCATCCGCTCCATCCTGCCGCTCTGCGACGAGCTGGTGGTGAACGTGGGGGTGTCGGACGACGGCACCCTGGAGCTCGTCCGCGCCATCGACGACCCGCGGCTGGTCGTCTTCGAGACCCGCTGGGACGACACCCAGCTCGTCCACGGGCGGGTGCTGGCGGAGCAGACCGACCTGGCCCTCGAGCGCTGCCGCGGCGACGTCTGCCTCTACGTCCAGGGGGACGAGGCGATCCACGAGGACGACCACCCGGCCATCCGGGCCGGGCTGGCGCGGCTCGCCGCCGACCCGGCCGTCGAGGGGCTGCTCTTCGACTACGTCCACTTCTACGGCTCGCTCCACACCACCGGCGTCTCGCGCAAGTGGTACCGGCGCGAGGTGCGGGCGGTGAAGAACGGCGTCGGCGTCCGCTCGTGGCGCGACGCGCAGGGGTTCCGGATCTGGGAGCCGCCGCCCGGCTTCGCGGGCGAGCGGCCCCGCACCCTCAAGCCGGGCGACCCCGCCCGCAAGCTGCGGGTCGTCCACTGCGGGGCTAGGGTGTTCCACTACGGCTGGGCGCGCCCGCCGGAGGCGCAGGCCCGCAAGCTCGCCGAGCTCGAGCGGCTCTACCACGGCGAGGAGGCGCGGAAGCGGCGGCTCGAGAGCGGCTTCGCCTACGATCCGGGCGAGAAGGTCCGCCCGTTCGCCGGGACGCACCCCGGCCCGATGCGCGCCTTCGTGGCCGAGAACGACTGGCCCTTCGAGGCGCGGCCGCGGCTGGTGCGCTTCGGCAGCCTCGACAGCCTGCGCGAGGACCTGCTCGACCTCTTCGAGGCCGGGACCGGCGTGCGCGTGGGCGAGTACAAGAACTACCGGCTGGTCAGGTGAGGGTCCTCGAGCTGCTCTCCTCCCCGTTCTGGACCGGCCCCGCCGAGCCGATGGCCTCGGTCGCGCGCGAGCTGATCCGACGGGGGCACGAGGTGGAGCTGGCCGTGGACGGGCGGCGCCCCGGCGACCTGCGCGAGCGGCTGCGGGGCATGGGGTTCCGGCTGCGCGAGGGGCTCACCCTCAGCACTCGCTCCGGACCGCTGCGGATGGCCGCCGACGTCCGCGCCCTGCGCCGCGCCGCCGGCGAGTGCGACGTGCTGCACGCCAACTTCTCGCACGACCACGCGCTCGCGCTCCTCGCCGGCGCCGGCGCGGGGCGCCACCGGGTGGTGCGGACCGTCCACTCGGTCCGCTCCCTCTCTCGCCGGCCGTTGCAGCGGCTCGCGCACCGGCGCACCGACGGGCTGGTGGCGGTCTGTCCGGCGCACGCCCGCGCGCTGGTCGAGGACTTCGGCGTCCCGCCGGAGCGCGTGCTCGCCACCCGCGGCGCGGTGGACGGGGCCCGGTTCGCCCCCGAGGGGCCCGACCTGCGCGCCGAGCTGGGCCTCGCGCCCGATCAGCCGGTGGTGGGGATCGTCTCGCGGATCAAGCCCGACCGGCGCCACGGCGAGCTGGTGGACGCCTTCCGCCGGGTGGCGGACCGCATCCCGGACGCGCGCCTGGTGGTGGTGGGGCGCGGGGAGGGGATCGACGCGGTGAAGGCCCGGGTGGCCGCGCGCGGGCTCGAGCGGCAGGTGATCTTCGCCGGGTACCGGGCCGGCGCGGAGCTCCCGGCCGCCTACCGCACCTTCGACGTGAAGGCGCTCCTCGCCGAGGGGAACGACGGCACCTGCCGGGCGCTCCTGGAGGGGATGGCCTGCGGCCGGCCGGGGATCGCCTTCCGCTTCGGCGCCCCCTCGGACGCCATCGTGGAGGGGGAGAGCGGGCTGCTGGTGGACGACGGAGATCTCCCCGGGCTGGCGGAGGCGCTGCGCGCGCTGCTGGCCGATCCGGCCCGCGCGAAGGCGATGGGCGCCGCCGCTCGCGCGCGCATGCTCCGCCACTTCACCGAGGAGGCGCGCGGCGAGGCGGTGGAGGGGTTCCTCCGGCACATCCTCTCCTTGCCGCCCGCCCGCGCTCGGGGGTAGGTTCCCAGCCGGAGGACGACATGGCGCTCGCGCCGGAGCTGAAGGAAATCCTGGCCTGCCCCCGCTGCAAGGGAGAGCTCGCCTTTCACGAGGACCGCGGCGAGATCCACTGCGAGCGCTGCCGCCTCGTCTACCCCATCCGCGACGACATCCCGGTCATGCTGATCGAGGAGGCGCGGCCGCTGCCCTAGCGAGGAGCTCCGATGATTCGCAGCATGACCGGCTTCGGCGCGGGGCGTGGCGCCAGTGGGAGCGAGGAGATCGACCTCGAGGTCCGCTCCGTCAACCACAAGTTCTGCGAGGTGAAGGCGCGGCTCCCGCGCGAGCTGGCGGCGCTCGAGCTCGACGTCATCCGGGGGGTCAAGGACCGGCTCGCCCGTGGCGGCGTGGAGGTCTCGGCCCGGCGCGGCGCCGGGCGCGGCCACCTCGCCCCCCGGGTCGACGCGGGGCTGGCGGAGGAGTACCTGCGCGCCTTCCGCGAGGTGCAGTCGCGGCTGGGGCTCCCGGGCGAGGTGCGGCTCGAGGACGTGCTCCACGCCGACGGCGTGGTGAGCCTGGAGGAGCGCACGCTCGATCTGGACGCGGCGCGCGCGGCCCTGGCCCAGGCGCTCTCCGGCGCGCTCGACTCCCTGAGCGGGATGCGCGCCCGCGAGGGCGAGGCCCTGGCGCGGGATCTCGCCGGGCGGCTCGACGCCGTCGAGCTCTTCGCCGGGCGGGTGGAGCAGCTCGCGCCGCGGAGCGTGGAGCAGCACCGCGAGCGGCTCGCCGAGCGGGTCTCGGAGCTGGCCCGCGGGCTCACCCTCGACCCGGGCCGGCTGGCGCAGGAGGTGGCCCTCTTCGCCGACCGGATCGACGTGGCCGAGGAGGTGACCCGGCTGCGGAGCCACGTGGCGCAACTGCGCGGCCTCATGGCCGGCGACGAGCCGGCCGGGCGGAAGATGGAGTTCCTCGTGCAGGAGATGCACCGCGAGGTGAACACCATCGGCTCCAAGTCCCAGAGCGCGGAGATCGCCGCGGCGGTGGTGGCCGCCAAGGCCGAGATCGAGCGCATGCGGGAGCAGGTCGCCAATGTCGAGTGAGCGCGGCCCGGGGCTGCTGCTCGTGCTCTCGGCGCCCTCGGGCGCCGGCAAGACCACGCTGGCGCGGCGCTTCGTGGCCGAGCACCCGGAGGCCAGCTTCTCGGTCTCGGCCACCACCCGGCCGCCGCGAGGGCAGGAGCGGGAGGGGGTGGACTACCACTTCGTCAGCCCGACCCGCTTCTCGGAGCTGGTGGCGCGCGGCGCCTTCGCCGAGTGGGCGGAGGTCCACGGCCAGCGCTACGGCACGCTGCGCGAGACGGTGGACGGCACGCTGGCCCAGGGCCGCGTGGCGGTGTTCGACATCGACGTGCAGGGCGGCGCGCAGCTGGAGGCGATCTGGCCCGAGCAGGCGCTCACGATCTTCGTCGTGCCGCCGTCACCGGCGGAGCTGGAGCGGCGCCTGCGCGGGCGCCGCACCGACGCCGACGAGGTGATCGCGGCGCGGCTGCGGGCGGCGCGGGCGGAGGTGGAGCGCGGGCTCGCGCGGTACGACTACGTGCTCGTGAACGACCGGCTCGAGGAGGCCTACCGCTCGCTCGAGGCGATCGTGCGCGCGGCTCGGGCTTCGCGGGCCGGGGCGGTGGACCAGGCGGCGCGCGCCGAGGCCGAGCGGCACCGCAAGGGCAAGCTCGACCTCTCGGCCTGGAGCTGAGCGGGGATCCCCGGCGCCGGGCGACGTCCCCGGGCGAGCCGGTTGGCGTTCGCGAGGAGTCGCTTGACGGGGAGGCGGCGTCCCTGTAGAAGCAGCGGCCCCTGAGAGCTGAGCGGTTGCGGAAGCGGCCGGGAAGCAGGGAGGGGCG
>JAJXVM010000019.1 GCA_021782135.1 Myxococcales bacterium
CCGGACGATGGAGGAGCTCATGGTGCAAGTCGTCGCCTTTATGCGCGCCTACAATCAGCGGAAGAAGCTCAACCCTTCACTCAAGCTCGCGGTCGGTGTTTCCGGATCGCGATCGGTCGTTTAGGAAGCGATCGCGAGCTGCGCGCGCGCCTGCAGCTTCTGGTGACGGAACCCGCCCCAGAGCGCGGCGCCGATGGCGCCGGCGAACATGGAGTCGGGGTGGCTCTTCACCTCCACCCGCATCCGGCCCTCGGCGGCGGCCTCCTCGAGCGCCCTCACCAGGCCGGCGTCGAGGGCCAGGCCGCCGGTCACCAGCACGGTGCCGTCGAAGGCGCCCACGCCCTTGAGCAGCGCCGCCAGCCGCTGCGCCATGGAGACGTGGATCCCCTTGAGGATGTTGGCGGCCGAGATCCCGCGCGAGACCATGTTGATGACGTCGGTCTCGGCGAGCACCGCGCAGATCGAGGAGACCTTCTCCGGGTTCTGGCCCTGGACCGACAGGGCGCCGATCTCGTCCTGGGCGATGCCGAGGTAGCGGGCGATGTTCTCGAGGAACTGGCCCGAGCCGGAGGCGCACTGGCTCGTCATCTTGTAGCCCAGCACCTTGCCGCGCTCGTCGGTGCGGATGGCCCGCCCGTGGAGCGCCCCCACGTCGAGCACCGCCCGCGTGGAGGGGTCGAGGAACACGCCGCCGCGCGCGTGGGTGGTCATCGAGTAGAAGTGGCCGGTGTGGAACTCGAGGTTCTCGCCGTCGCCGGTGGTGGCGACGTAGGCCACGTCGGACCGCTTCAGCCCCGCCTCCCGCAGCACCCCGTCGTAGGCGTCCTCCGCCAGCCGGTAGGGGTCGCGCTGGCGCACGCGCTCCGCCGCCCGGCCGAGCCAGCGCGGCGTCCCCTCGCCCACCTCGAACAGCGCCACCTTCACGCAGCCGGTGCCGACGTCGATTCCCGCGGTGATGGTCATGGCTCTCCTCCCTTTCAGGCCTGGACCGCGCGGCGGGCGAAGGCCGCCCCGCCGAGCGCGCCGGTGTAGATCGAGTCCGGGTTGATGTTGATGGTGACGTCGCCGTAGTTCTCCTTCACCAGCTTGCGCAGCTCGCGCACCGCCGCCTCGTTCTTGGCGACGCCGCCGGTGAAGGTGAACTGGTCGCGGATGCCGCCCGAGCGGGAGATGATCGACATCGCCCGCAGGATGATGGCGCGGTGCAGCCCGGCGAGGATGTCCTCGCGCTTGTCGCCGAGCGCCAGCCGGTCGCGCAGCTCGGCCCCGGCGAACACGGTGCAGGTCGAGTTGATGCGCAGGGTCTTGGTGGCCTTCATCGCCAGGGGCCCGAGCTCGTGGAGCCCCATCTTCATCTCGTCGGCCACGTACCCCAGGTAGCGCCCGGTGCCGGCGGCGCACCGGTCGTTCATCTGGAAGTTCTCGACGATGCCCTCCTTGTCCACCTGGATGGCCTTGGTGTCCTGGCCGCCGATGTCGAGCACCGTCCGCGTGCCGTCGTACATGATGTGCGCGCCCAGCCCGTGGCAGAGGATCTCGGAGCGGATGTGCTCCTTCGGGAAGGGCAGGCGCACCCGGCCGTAGCCGGTGCCGACCACGTAGGCCTCCTCGAGCGGGATCTCGAGCGCGGCCCGGACCGGGTGGGCCACCGCGTCCCCGGCGCCCCCGCCGGCGCCGAGCGCCAGCTCCAGCGCGCGCAGGAACTTCCCCTGCATGGCGCCGGAGGGGGGCCGGTTCTCCACCTCGATGATCGACTTGTCGTAGACGTTGAGCATCAGGTCGAAGGAGAGGCCGGCCTCCTTGCAGAGCGGCTCGGCGAGCGCCATGAAGCGCGAGCCGGCGATGTCGCGGAAGAAGTCGGAGCGGCGGCGCGCCCCGGGCGCGAAGAGCGCCTCCGACTCCTCCCGCAGCCGGCGGAAGACCTCTCCCAGCGCCTCTCCCAGCGCCTGCTCCTGCCCCGCGAAGCGCAGCCCACGCCCGTTGCGGCGGGCGGTCTGCTCGAGGTCGTCGAGCTGCTCCAGGAACTGCACGTGGCGGAAGTGGCGCTCCAGGTCGCCCAGGAAGGCGTCCACCTTCCCCTTCAGCGACGGCGCGCCCTCGAGCCCGCGCCGCAGCAGGGTGAAGCGCGCGTCGATGAGCGCCTCCTGCTTGGAGACCGCCGCGGCGGTGTCGTAGTTGGAGCGGGAGTTGGTGATCCCGCGCCCGAGGACCTGGCCGCCGTCGTCCATGACGACCGACTTGGTGGTGGTGGAGCCGAGATCGATGCCGATGTAGCAGTTCATGTCGGGCCTCCTCTCACGCCGCCGTGGCGGTCTGGCGCTTCTGGTCGATCATCTGGAAGTAGCTCTCGAGCCGGTTCTTCACGTTGGCGGCCGAGAAGTAGCGGGGGTCCACGAGGTCGGTCTCGATGAACGCGCCCGGCTTGCCGGTGCGCTTCTCGATCTCGCGCATGATCATGAGCTGGCCGGCCGAGAAGCTGTTGCAGCTCTTGATCGAGTTGATGAGGAGCCCGTCGGCCTCGTACTCGCGCATGTACTGCTCGAGCAGGGCCACCCGCTGCGGGAGGTTGTGGTTGGTGTAGACGCCGAGGCAGTAGTCGGCGAGCGACTCGAGCGGGTGGTCGGGGTCGTGGCGGAAGCCGCGGTCGTAGAGCCCGCCCACCTTGGTGTAGCTCGAGGCCACCACCACCGCGCCCTCGTCGTAGAACATCTTCCAGAACTCGCGGAAGCTGGTCCAGTTGGGCGGCCCCTCCACCACCAGCCGGTAGCGCTGGCTCTTCATGTCGCCCTCCGGCGTGACCGGGCCGAGCCCGCGCCGGACGCGCTCGTCCACCTCGGCGCGGAGCAGCCGGTAGTACTCGGTCGCGTCGGGCGTGCCGCGGAAGGCGGTGAAGATGGGGCCGATGTAGAAGACGCCGCCGAAGTAGGCGTCGATGGGCGAGGGCTTGCGCTTGGCGCTCTCGAGCACCCGCACCAGGTCGTCCTCGGCGCGGGCCG
The DNA here is from genome assembly GCA_021782135.1 of Myxococcales bacterium. GTDB lineage: Bacteria > Myxococcota > Myxococcia > Myxococcales > Anaeromyxobacteraceae > Anaeromyxobacter_B. The sequence goes on from JAJXVM010000019.1 coordinate 2,997, forward strand.
ACTCGCGCAGGTACTCGCGCAGCCGGTCGATGTCGAACTTCACGCCCGAGGCCCGCTCCAGCGCCGGGATCACCTCGTCCTTGAGCTGCTTGACGATGTAGTCCCGCATGTTCTGGGTGGCGTGGCCGTCGCCCTGGTAGGGCACGTGCAGCATGACGGTCGGGCACTTGTACTGCTCGCGCAGCAGCTCGAACCACTTCATGAAGGTGAAGCAGCCGGTGTACGAGAGCAGCAGCAGGTCGGGGCGGGGCAACGGCTTCCCGTTGGGCGCCAGGTTCCCCTTGGCCATCATGCCCAGGTCGGCCTTCACGTAGGTGCAGACGTCCTCGGAGTGGCCGCGCTTCTCCGCCTCCTCGATGTAGCCGCCGGAGAGCTTCTTCATCCCGTTCTGGATGGCGTTGATCTCCGGGAGGTTGTTCAGCATGTCGAAGCACATCACCAGCTCGTTCAGGTTGCCCGGGACGAAGGTGGAGACGACCTTGCGGCCGTTCTCGGCGGTGCCGGTGAGCAGCTCGTAGTTCCGCGCGATCATCTCCTTCTGCTTCAGCATCGAGGCCTCCTTGACGGCCTCGTGGGGGGAGGGAGGGGCGGACGGGGTCGGGATCTTCACGGTCATGGCGCGCTCCAGAGCTTGATCGAATCGGCGAACGTCCCTGCCTGCTCACGAACCGGCTGCATCTGCGCGGAGTTCTCCGCGTACTTGAACCCGATGTGCGGCACGTCCACGCGGTCGAGGGCGCTCTCGAGCATGGGGCGGTCGAGGAGCGCCGGGTCGCAGAAGCTCGGCGCGGCGAAGATGACGCCCTCCGCGCCGTTCGACCGCACCGAGTCCACCAGGAACTTCCCCTTCTTCGCCTCGTCGGGCTGGTACTTGGCCGAGGTCTCGGCGGAGCGGTGGAGGAAGGCCGAGGCGAGGTTCCGCAGCGGGTCGCCCGCCAGCGGCACGTCGTCCAGCAGCCAGCGGTTCACCAGGGTGAAGTCGTCGTCCACCACGTAGCAGCCCGACATCTCGATGGCCTTGATGAGGTTGAGCGGCGGCTGCTCGCAGAAGACGCCGTTCAGGACCACCCGGCAGTTGTCCCGCCGCGGCCTCGGCGCGGCCCGCACCGCGGCGAGGTAGTCGCGGAGCAGCTGGCTGTGCTCCTCGACCGGGAGGACCATGCCCGCCCGCAGGAGCAGGTAGACCTCCGAGGTCGGGGCGAGCCAGGGGGCCTCGGCCCGGACCGCGTAGAGCTCGCGGATCAGCCGGCGGTTCTCGTTGTAGAGGGCGGTCGAGGCGCGCAGGGCCTCGTCGGTGACGCGGACGCCGCCGAGCCGCTCCAGCCCCTCCCGCAGCTCCGTCAGCTCCTGGACGTAGTACCGGCCGCCGATCTCGTCGTCGAAGTTCTGCGGCACGTCGAAGTAGCGGACGTACACCTTCGGGAAGAGGAGCTTCCAGATGCCCGAGAGGTTGCGGATGACGTCGCAGATGGAGGGGAAGAGGAACCCGTCCACGAAGTCGAGCCGCCCGGTGACGCCGAGCTCCAGCGTGGAGCGCGGGATGCGGCAGATGTAGCTCTGGTAGTAGGCGTCGCCGTGGATGACCTCCAGGTTCTCCCCGCCCCCGAGGATGCCGAGGGGGAGCATCCCGGCCGCGTGGATCAGCTCGCGCGGCACGTAGATGGGCATGTAGGCGACCACGCGGCGGTTCGGCCCGGCCTCCTTCCACTCCCGCGCCGAGCCGAACTCGAGGTCATCGAAGAGCTCCTGGCAGCGCGCCACGATCGCGGCGGTGGTCTTGTTCGTGTCGATCATGATCAGCGGTCCTCCCATCGCGCCGGCCGCTTCTCGAGGAACGCGGCCAGGCCTTCCGAGGCATCCCGGGTCGACATGAGCCGGGTGAGGTACAGCGCTTCGACTGCGGCGAGCTTCGTGCGGACGCGGTCCAGCAGGTCGCCCCGCGCCGCCCGCAGCGCGAGCCCGAGCGACGAGGCCGACTTCTTCGACAGGTGCTCGTCGAACCAGCCCAGGGCGGCGGCCTCCGGGTCGTCGGCGACGGCGGCGACGAGGCCGAGCCGCAGCGCCTCGGCGGCGTCCAGGCCGCGGCCGGAGAGGAGCAGCTCCTCCGCGGCGGCCGGGCCGATCCGCTCGGGCAGCAGGCAGGAGGCGGCCGGGGCGAAGACGCCGAGCACGATCTCCGGCTGGCCCAGGCGGGCGTCGCGGCCGGCGAAGATGGGGCCGCCGGCGGAGGCCAGCTCGAGCCCGCCGCCGAGGCACTGGCCCCTCACCGCCACCAGGATCGGCACCGGCAGCTCGAGCATGCGCAGCAGGAGCGCGTGGAAGCCGCGGAGCATGCCCGCGCAGCGGTCGGGGAGGTGCTCCTCGACGCTGGCGCCGAAGGAGAAGTGCGGCCCCTCGTGGTCGAGGAGGACGCCCCGCGGGGCGGGCTGACCGGGCGCCGGCCGGGCGGCCTCGGCGAAGGCGGCGTCGAGCGCGGCGATCATCTCCGCGTCCACGATGTTGGCCTTGGGGCGGGAGAGCCGGACCCGGAGCAGGCGTCCGTCGCGCTCCCGCCAGACCCGCAGCGGCGCGGCCATCACCGGCCCCCCTTCGCGGCCGGGAGCAGGCTCTCGGTGAGCTCCGGGCTCCAGGGCGTGCCCCGGGCGAGCGCCTGGCGCAGGGCCACGAAGTCGGCCTCGCGGTCCTCCTTGGTCCCCTCGTTGAAGGCGCGGAAGCCGGCGCGCGCCTCGGTCATCATGTTGAGGCCGAGCCAGGCGCGCGAGCTCTCCTTGTTGGCGTTCCAGGCCTCGAGCTTGGGCTTGCGGAGCTCCTCGATGGTCTTGGTGGTGCAGTCGGGGAAGGTGAGCAGGAGCTTCGCGCAGAGCCGCGCCACCCGCTCGTCGAGGAGCGACAGGTCCACCACGCCGCGCTTGAGGACCGCCTTCCCCTCCTCGAGCGCCTGGCCGGTCTTCGGCTCGCCGTGGACGAAGCGGCCGTACTCGTCGAGGAGCCGGTCGGTGACCACCAGCGGGTTCGGGACGAACTTCCCGTCCACCTTCAGCGCCGGGACGACGTCGGTGATCATGCCCTCCCGGTAGGCGCGGTGCGCCGACCAGGGCTCGCAGAGCACGCCGGTCTCCATGGCCCGCTCCCCTCCCACCAGCACCGGGAGGAAGTCGGTGGCGCCGCCGACGGGCGCCGAGCCGTGCTTGGGGCCGGCCTGGCCGAAGCGGGCCAGGTCCTGGGCGACGGTGAAGTCGCAGGCCATCCCGAGCTCCTGGCCGCCGCCGATGCGCATGCCGTTCACCCGGCAGACCACCGGCTTGTCGCAGGCCAGGATGGCGCTCACCATGTCGTTGAAGAGCCGCATGTACTGCCGGTACTCCTGCGGGTTCCCGGCGTAGTACTCGGCGTACTCCTTGGTGTTGCCGCCGGTGCAGAAGGCCTTGTCGCCGGCGCCGGTGAAGACCACCGTCACCACGTCGCGCGCGTTCGACGCGGCGCGGAAGGCGAGGATCACCTTCTTCACCATCTCGGTGGTGTAGGAGTTGAACTGCGACGGGTTGTCGAGGGTGATCCAGGCGTCGTAGAGCCCCGGCACCTCGGCGCCGTCGGGGCGGCGGGCGGGGCGCTTCTCGAAGCGCACCGCGCCCGTCGCGGGCAGCGGGGCGAGGTCGTGATCGACGAGGTGGCGCGGGGCGGTGGCGCGGGCGACGGCTTCGGTCTTCTGGGACATGGCTCAGCTCTCCTGCGCGGGGACGAGGATGGCGCGGCGGGTCAGCTTGCGGGCGTGGACCTCCTCCAGCACCCGGTTGATCTCGGCGAGCGGGTGGCGCTCGACGAAGGGGAGCAGCGCCACCTTCCGGTCGAGGACCAGGTCGAGGGCGGCGGGGTAGAGCTCCGGCGGGCAGCCCCAGTTGCCGAGGGCGCGGGCGTGGAAGGCCATCAGGTTGGAGAGGCGCAGCTCCACCTTGTCCATGGTGAAGCCGACCACCCCCAGGGTGCCGCCGTGCGTCAGCAGGCCGAAGGCGGCGGCCTGGCCCGCGGCGGTGCCGGAGCACTCGAAGATGGTCCACTCCCGCGCGGGCAGGCCCAGGCCCTTCGCGAAGGCGGCGATCTCCCTCTTGAGGTTCTTCGGGTCGACCGCGCGGACGTTCACGGTCTTGGCTGCGCCGTGGGCCGCCACCGCCTCGAGCTTCACCGGGTCCACGTCGAGGGCCACCACGGTGGCGCCCAGCGCGGCGGCGATCTGGACGGCGTAGGTGCCGACCCCGCCGACGCCGTTCACGATCACCAGCTGCCCCGGCCCGACCCCGGCCTGAACCACCGCCTGGTACGGCGTGGTCACCGCGTCGGCCACCACCGAGACGTCGGCCAGCGCGAGGCCGGCGGCGGAGAGGCGCCGCTCGTCCACCGGGCAGAGGCCGCGCGCCGGCACCTCGACGTGGGTGGCGAAGCCGCCGTGGATGTCGTTGCCCGGCATCTTCTGGGTGGGGCAGATGGTCCCCTTCCCGCGCCGGCAGGCGTCGCACTCCCCGCAGGGCATGACGGCCGGCACCAGCACCGCCTGCCCCACCCAGCGCTCGGCGCCCGGCCCGGCCTGGATCACCCGGCCGCTGATCTCGTGGCCGAGCGCGAGGGGGAGCGGCTGGTTGGTCCGCACCCCGTCGAAGAGGAACCCCAGGTCGGTGTGGCAGACGCCGCACCCGGCCACCTCCACCAGCGCGTTTCCGGGCGCCGGCGGCCGCAGCTCGAGCGGCTCCCGGCTCAGCGGCTCCCCCACGGACCTCATCACCCAGCGGTGCGGCTTCACGGCGACCTCCTCGCGTGTGGCCTTCGCTCCGGAAGGCCCGTCTTGACGTCGTTCCGTCGAAACTGGTAAAGCAGTACCAGAATCCGTGAATGGACGTCAACCCCCTTCCCTCCGGACCGCCGGAGAACCGAGGAAAACCCCGATGACCACGAACGAAGCAGCCTTCCGGTGGGACGACGCCTTCCTCCTCGACGAGCAGCTCTCCGGCGAGGAGCGGCTGGTGCGCGACTCCGCCCGCGACTACTGCCAGGAGAAGCTCATGCCCCGCATCCTCACGGCCAACCGCGAGGAGCGGTTCGACCGCGAGATCATGAACGAGCTCGGCGAGCTGGGCCTGCTCGGGCCCACCATCTCCGGCTACGGGTGCGCCGGCGCCTCCTACGTCGCCTACGGCCTCGTCGCCCGCGAGATCGAGCGGGTGGACTCCGGCTACCGCTCGGCCGCGAGCGTGCAGTCGAGCCTGGTGATGTTCCCCATCCACGCCTACGGCAGCGAGGCCCAGCGCGAGCGCTGGCTGCCGCGCCTCGCCACGGGCGAGCTGGTGGGCTGCTTCGGGCTGACCGAGCCCGACGCCGGCTCGGACCCCGGCGGCATGAAGTCGCGGGCGCGCCGGACGCCCGGCGGGTGGGTGCTCGACGGCACCAAGACCTGGATCACCAACAGCCCCATCGCCGACGTGTTCGTGGTGTGGGCCAAGGACGAGGAGGGCAAGGTCCGCGGCTTCGTGCTGGAGAAGGGCATGAAGGGGCTCTCCGCCCCCAAGATCCACGGCAAGTTCAGCCTGCGCGCCTCGATCACCGGCGAGATCGTGATGGACGGGGTGGAGGTTCCCGAGGACCACCTGCTGCCCGGCGTCACCGGCCTCAAGGGGCCCCTCTCCTGCCTCACCCGCGCCCGCTACGGCATCGCCTGGGGCGCCCTCGGCGCCGCCGAGTTCTGCTGGCACGCCGCCCGCTCCTACACCCTCGACCGCAAGCAGTTCGGCCGCCCGCTGGCCGCCACCCAGCTCATCCAGCTCAAGCTCGCCGACATGCAGACCGAGATCACCCTCGGGCTGCAGGCCTGCCTGAGGGTCGGGCGGCTCATGGACGAGCACCGCGCCACGCCGGAGATGGTCTCGCTCATCAAGCGCAACAACGCCGGCAAGTCGCTCGCCATCGCCCGCCTCGCCCGCGACATGCACGGCGGCAACGGCATCGCCGACGAGTTCCACGTCATCCGCCACGTCATGAACCTCGAGGCGGTCAACACCTACGAGGGGACCCACGACGTCCACGCGCTGGTGCTCGGACGGGCCCAGACCGGCATCCAGGCCTTCTCGGCCGGAGCCTGAGCCGCCGGCCACCTATACTGGCCGCCATCGCCGGTCCCCCGCGCCCCGCCGGGCGCGGCCGGACCGGCGCGGAGGCCGCGTGACCGCCATGCAGCTCGAACGGATGTTCCGACCGCGCTCGGTCGCGGTGGTAGGGGCCAACGACAAGCCGCGCCGCGTCGGCGGCGTGATCCTGCGCAACCTGCTCGCCGGCGGGTTCGAGGGGCCCATCATGCCCGTCAACCCGCGCTACGAGGCGGTGGCGGGCGTGCTCACCTACCCGGACGTCTGGAGCCTGCCGCGGGTCCCGGACCTGGCCATCCTCTGCACCCCGCCCGAGACCATCCCGTCGCTGGTGGACGAGCTGGGGGCGCGCGGCACGCGCGCGGTGATGGTGGTGGCGCGCGGCATGGGGACCCTGCGCGGCCCGGACGGCCGCACGCTCGAGCAGCGCGCGCTGGAGGTGGCCCGGCAGCACGGGATGCGGCTCCTCGGCGGCGGCACCCTCGGGATCCTCTCCCCGGGCGCCGGCCTGAACGCGAGCTTCTCGCGGGTGGCGGCGCTGCCCGGCCACGTCGGCTTCGTGTCCCAGTCCGACGCCGTCGGCTCGCTGCTCCTCGACTGGGCCTGGCCGCGGCGCGTCGGCTTCTCCCACTTCGTCTCGCTCGGCGACGCCTCGGACGTCGGCTTCGGCGAGGTGCTCGACTACCTGGGCAGCGACCCCGAGACCCGCGCCATCCTGCTCTACGTCGAGTCCCTGCGCGAGCGCCGGCGCTTCCTGGCGGCGGCCCGCGGCGCGGCCCGCAACAAGCCGGTGCTGGCGGTGAAGGCCGGCCGCGCGCCGGGCCGCCGCGGACGCGGCGCCCTCTCGGCCGACACCCTCTCGCTGGTCGAGCCCGACGAGGTCTTCGACGCGGTGCTGCGCCGCGCCGGCATCGTGCGGGTGCGGGACGCCGGCGAGCTCTTCGACGCCGTCCAGACCCTGGCCCACGCCCGCCCGCTCGGCGGCGAGCGGCTGGCGGTGGTGAGCAACGGCGGCGGGGTGGGGCTCATCGTCGCCGACGAGCTGTGCGCGAGCGGCCTCGCGGTCGCGGAGCTCTCCCCCGGGCTCGTCGAGCGGCTCCGGGAGGTGGCGGCGCCCGGCTGGAACGGCCAGAACCCGATCGACATCCTGGTGGACGCGCCCGCCGAGCGCTACGCGGCGGTGCTGGAGCTGCTGCTCGCGAGCGGCGAGCTCGACGCCGTGCTCGCCATCCACACCCCGAGCACGCTCGCGAGCAGCACCGAGATCGCCCGCGCGGTGATCCGGGCCATGGAGGCCCACCCGGGCAGGCTCCTCGCCTCCTTCGGCGGCGGCGAGTCGGTGGCGGCCGCGCGCCGGCTGCTGGTGGAGGCCGGCGTGCCGCTCTACGACACGCCCACCGAGGCGGCGCGCGCCTTTCGCACCCTGGTCGGCCACCGCCGCGGCCTCGAGGCGCTCATCCAGATCCCGCCCTCGGTCCCGGCCGAGTTCCGCGTGGACCGGGCGCGGGCGCAGCGCGCGGTGGGCGGCGCGGTGGCGGAGGGGCGCGACTTCCTCAAGGCGCTCGAGACGGCCGAGGTCCTCTCGGCCTACGGCGTGCCGGTGGGCGCGCTGGAGGTGGCGGAGACCCCGGAGCAGGCCGGGCGGGTGGCGCGGTCGCTCGGGTTCCCGGTGGACCTGGCGCTGCGCTCGCCCCAGATCCGCCGCAAGCGCGAGGTGGGCGGGATCGCCCGCGGGCTCGGGAGCGCCGAGGCGGTGGAGGAGGCGGCGCGCAGCATGGTGGCGCGCGCGGCGGAGTGGCGGCCCGACGCCCGGATCACCGGCTTCGCCGTGCAGCGGATCCCGGCCCGCCGCCACGCCCGCGAGCTCTTCATCGGGGCGGCGGTGGACCCGCTCTTCGGCCCGGTGATCCTCTTCGGCGAGGGGCGCGACACCGAGCTGCTCCGCGACTTCGCGGTCGGCCTGCCGCCCCTCAACCTGCCGCTGGCGCGCGAGCTCGTCTCGCGCACCCGGGTGGCGGCGCTGCTCGAAGCGAGCCCGAGCCGGCCGGCGGCCGACCTGGACGCCATCTGCCTCACGCTCATGAAGCTCTCCCAGCTCGTGGCGGACCTCCCGCAGGTGGTCGAGATCGACGTGCCCATCCTGGCCGACGAGCGGGGGGTGCTGGCGATGGGCGGCTACATGGCGGTCGCGCCCGCCGCCGGCGAGGGGCCCGACCGGCTCGCCATCCGCCCCTACCCCGAGGGGCTGGAGGAGGCGGTCACCCTCGCCGGCGGCGACCGGGTGACGCTCCGCCCGGTGCGCCCGGAGGACGAGCCGGCCCACAGCGAGTTCATCGGGCAGCTCTCTCCCGAGGACGCCTACTTCCGCTTCTTCCACTGCATCCGCGCCATGCCGCACAGCCAGCTCGCCCGGCTCACCCAGATCGACTACGACCGCGAGATGGCCTTCGTGGCCACGCGCGCGGGCCCGGGCGGCCGGCCGGAGACCATCGGCGTGGTGCGCACGGTGGCCGACGCGGAGAACGAGACCGCCGAGCTCTCGATCGTGGTGCGCTCCGACCTGAAGCGCCAGGGGCTGGGCGCGCACCTGCTGCGGAAGGCGATCGCGTACTGCCGCGGCCGCGGCACGAAGGTGCTGGCCGGCGACGTGCTCGGCGGCAACGAGGCGATGCTGGCGCTGGTGAAGCGGTTCCCCGGGTTCACGCTCTCCCGTTCGGACGAGGAGGGCGTGGTCCGGATCTCCCATCCACTCTGAACGGAGGCGGCAAATGACGACCGAGGCCTGGATCATCGACGCGGTGCGCACCCCCATCGGGCGGGTCGGCGGACAGCTCGCCGGGATCCGTCCCGACGACCTGGCGGCGATCCCGCTGCGCGCGCTGCTCACCCGCACCGGGGTCCCGGCCGCCGAGGTGGAGGACGTGCTGCTCGGCTGCGCCAACCAGGGAGGCGAGGACAGCCGCAACGTCGCGCGCATGGCGGCCCTGCTCGCCGGCTACCCCGAGACCGTGCCCGGCGTCACCGTGAACCGGCTCTGCGCGTCGGGCCTCGAGGCGGTGGCCCAGGCCGCCCGCGCCGTCGCCGCCGGGGACGGGGACGTCTTCGTGGCGGGCGGCGTCGAGTCGATGTCCCGCGCCCCGCTGGCCATGTCCCGGCCGGAGCGCGCCTTTCCGCGCGGGAACGTCACCCTCCACGACACCGCCCTCGGCTGGCGCTGGACCAACCCGCGCCTGCAGGCCATGGGACACACCGACTCGCTCGGGCAGACGGCCGAGAACCTCGCCGTCGAGGGGAACATCGGGCGGGAGGCGCAGGACCGCTTCGCCCTCGCCAGCCACCGCAAGGCGGTCGCGGCCCAGGACGCCGGCGCCTTCGCGGGCGAGCTCGTGCCGGTCGAGACGCGCGCGGGGACGGTGACCGCCGACGAGTGCCCGCGGCGCGACACCACCGTCGAGCGGCTGGCCCGCCTCGAGCCGGCCTTCGCCCGCGGCGGCACGGTGACCGCCGGGAACTCGAGCCCGCTCAACGACGGCGCCGCCGCGCTCCTCGTCACCTCCGACCGCTGGGCCCGCGCCCACGGGCTCGCGCCGCTGGCGCGCATCCGCGCGAGCGCGGTGGCCGGCGTGCCGCCGCGCACGATGGGGATCGGCCCGGTGCCGGCCACGCGCAAGGCGCTGGCGCGCTGCCGGGCCTCCCTCGGCGACCTCGGGGTCGTCGAGCTCAACGAGGCCTTCGCCGCCCAGTCGCTGGCGGTGCTCGCCGGCTGGGGGCTCGACCCGGAGGACCCGCGAGTGAACCCGGACGGCGGGGCCATCGCGCTCGGGCACCCCCTCGGCTGCTCCGGCGCGCGGATCCTCACCACCCTGGTCCACTCGCTGCGCCGGCGCGGCCAGGCCCTGGGGCTCGCCACCATGTGCATCGGCGTCGGCCAGGGGATCGCGATGGTGGTGGAGCGGTGAGGCGCTAGCCGGCGAGGAGCGCGCGGTAGCGGTGCGGGCCGCGCCCGCGCTCCTCGCGGACGGCCCGCCCCAGCCGCACGAGGTGGTTGAGGTGGGCGACCGCCTCGCCGACCGCGAAGGTGGTCTGGTGCGGGTCGAGGGCGCGCTCGAAGAGCACCCCCATCACCTCGAAGGCGGTGCGCGGCCGGGCGCAGGCGGCGAGCACCGCCTCGAGGCGGGCCTGGTGGTGCCCGGCCAGCTCCTCGCAGCGGCGGCGGAGGCCGGTGAAGGGGCGCCCGTGCGAGGGCAGCACCAGCGTCTCCTCCGGGAGCGCGCGCAGCGCCTCGCAGGTGCGCAGGAATTCGGAGAGCGGCTCGTCCTCCGGCTCGTTCGGCCAGACGCTCACGTTGGGCGTGATGTGCGGCAGCACCTGATCGCCGGAGATCAGGATCGCCCGCTCGGCCGAGTGCAGGCAGGCGTGCTCGGGGGAGTGGCCGCCGCCCACCCGCACGCGCCAGCGGGTGCCCCCCGCGGCCAGCTCGTCCCCGTCCCGCAGCCGGTGGAAGGAGGGCGGCGCCGCCACGGCGTCCGGGTAGGAGCGGCAGCACTCGAGGAGGGGCGGCAGGTCCGCCGACGGGACCCCCGCGCGGCGGTAGAAGGCGCGCGCCACCGCCCGGGCCTCGCGCAGCGGCCGCAGCGAGAGGGCGCGGGCCTGGAGCCACTCGGTGCGGGTGCACCAGAGGCCGGCGCCCCAGCGGCGCTCCATCCAGGCCGAGAGGCCGAGGTGGTCGGGGTGGTGGTGCGTGGCCACCACCCGCCGGATGGGCCGTCCGCCGAGCAGCCCCGGCGCGAGCGCCTCCCAGGCGGCGGCGGTGGTCTCGTCGCCGTGCCCGGTGTCCACCAGGGTCCAGCCGTCCCCGTCGTCGAGCAGCCACAGGTTCACGTGGTCGAGCGCGTACGGCAGCGGCATGCGCACCCAGACCACGCCGGGCGCCACCTCCACCGCCCCGCCGGCAGGGGGCCGCTCCACGCGGGCGAGGGCGGGGGCGGTCATCGCGTCGAGGTCTCCGCCGCCGGGGCCAGCGCCGGAGCAAGGGTTTGCGCGGCGAGCTGCCTCAGCCGGAAGCGCTGGATCTTCCCGGTCGCGGTCTTGGGGAGCTCGAGCACGAAGTGCACGAGGCGCGGGAACTTGTAGGGGGCGAGCCGGCTCTTGCAGTGCAGCATGAGCTCGGTCGCGAGCGCCTCGCTCCCCGCCACTCCGTCGCGCAGCACCACGTAGGCCTCCGGCTTCTCCAGGCCGCTCGCGTCGGGCGAGCCGACCACCGCCACCTCGAGCACCTGGGGGTGGCTGATGAGCGTGCTCTCGATCTCGATCGGCGAGCACCAGATGCCCCCCACCTTGAGCATGTCGTCGGCCCGGCCGCAATAGTGGAAGTAGCCCTCGGCGTCCCGGACGTAGCTGTCGCCGGTGTCGAGCCACTCGCCGGGGAGCATGGTGGCGGCGGTCTTCCGCGGGTTGTTCCAGTAGTAGGCCGCGGTGGAGGGCCCGCGCACCTGGAGCCTGCCCGGCTCGTCGGCGGGCGCCTCCTGGCCGTCCACCACCACGCGGGCCTCGTAGCCGGGGACCACCCGCCCGCTCGCGCCGGGGCGGACGTCGTCCGCCCGGTTCGAGATGAAGACGTGCAGCGCCTCGGTGGAGCCGATGCCGTCGAGGATGGTGAGGCCGGTGCGCTCCTTCCAGCGCCGCAGGATGTCGGCCGGCAGCGCCTCGCCCGCCGAGGCGCAGAGCCGGACCGAGGAGAGGTCGGGGGTGAGCTTCTCGAGCGCCTGGAGCTGCGCGGCGTAGAGCGTGGGCACGCCGAAGAAGAGCGTGGGCCGGAGCCGCTCGACGACCTCGAAGGTGTTCCGCGGGGTCGGCTTGGGGCCGAGGAGCACCGCGGTGCCGCCCGCCCAGAGCGGGAAGCTCAGGCCGTTGCCGAGGCCGTAGGCGAAGAAGAGCTTGGCCGCCGAGAAGAAGACGTCCTCCTCGCGCATGCCGAGCACCCCCACGCCGTAGTGCTCGCTCGTCGCCACCAGGTCGCGGTGGCGGTGGACGGTCCCCTTCGGGCGGCCGGTGGAGCCGGAGGAGTAGAGCCAGAAGCAGGGGGCGGTCGCCGCCGCCGGCGCCGCCTCGAGCGCCGGGCTCGCCCGCTCCATCTCGGCGCGCAGGCAGCGCTCCTCTCCGTCGACCGGCAGGGCCACCGCCGGCCCCGGCCTCGCGGCGGCGAGCGCCGGCCGGACCTCGCCCGCGAGCTCCGGCGAGAAGACCAGCGCGGCGCACTGCGAGTCCTCGACGATCCAGCGGTAGTCCTCGGTCCGCAGGAGCGTGTTGAGCGGCACCGGGACCAGCCCGGCCTTGATCGCGCCCCAGAACAGGTAGAAGAACTCCGGGCAGTCCTTCACCACCAGGAGGACGCGGTCGCCGCGGCGCAGGCCCATGCCGGCGAGGGCGTTGCCGCAGCGATTCACGCGCTCGGCCAGCTCGGCGTAGGTGACCTCCCCCTCGGCGGCGCGGATCGCCACCTTGGCGCCCCGCCCCTCGGCGAGGTGGCGGTCCACGAACGGCACCGCCACGTTGAACCCCGGCGCGAAGGTGAGGCGCGCGGGGGACCGGCTCCGGTCCACGGTGACGGATTGCGGGTGCATGCGGTACCTCCGCTGCGGCGGGCCCGGGGTGGCGCCGGGCGGTCCACAGATAAGGATTCTGGTACCGATATACCAAAAGTCTTCCAGGACGAACCATCCCCCCTTCCGGGACGGTCGGGTCCGGCTCGGCTTGGTCGCCGCGGGAAATGGGCCGGTGGGCGCCGGGCCCGGTCAGCCGCGCTTCGCGGCGCGGGCGGCGCTCTTCGGCGGCGCGGCCTCGGCCGGGGGCGGCTCGTTCACGATCTTGAGCATGGTCGCGAGGGTGATCGAGCTCAGGGTGGCCCGCGCGATGTCGTCGATCTCGTTCAGCACGCGCCGCAGGCCCTGGCCCTCCGGCGAGGCCGCCCCGGGCTCCTCCTCGGGGCGCGCGCTCGGGCCGGCGTCCTCGAACAGCTCGATGACGTCGAGCAGGGTGACCCGCTTCACGTTGCCGCGGAACCGGTACCCCCCGCCCGCCCCCCGCACCGCCTCGACCAGGCCGGCCCGGCCGAGTGTGCGCAGGACCTTGGCGAGGTGGTTCACCGAGATGCCGTACCGCTCGGCGATCTCGGCCGCGGCGAGCTGCCGCTCGGGGTCGGCCGCGAGCTGCAGGGCCGCGTAGAGGGCCAGCCGGGTGGCGATCTGCAGCTTCACGGCTCGAGCCTCTTCTCGAGCTGGATGAACGGGCCGCCCATCATCCCCAGGCTCCGGAAGAAGGACAGGAGCAGGTGGGCGTCCTTGGCGAGCATGGTGCGGACGTGCTGCACGCCCGCGCTCCGGAAGCGCGCGCAGATCTCGTCGAAGAGCAGGCTCCCGAGGCCGTGCAGGCGCGCCCTGGGGCTCACCCCGATCGCGAACACCCACCCGCTCGGCGGGGAGCCGAACTCCCACGCGCGCACCTCGCCGACGATGAAGCCCAGCGTGTCCCCGCGCTGCTCCGCCACCAGGAAGAACCGGTCCGGCTGGCGCCCCGCGTACCACTCGAAGCGGTCCTTCCAGTAGGCCGGCCGGGCCTCGCCGGTGTTCTCCGCGTCGAGCGCCACCACCGCGGGGAGGTCCGAGGCGTGCGCCGGCCGCACGCGCATCTCGCTCGGGTCCGGGGCCGCGATCTCGGTTTTCCGGTGCGACATTTCCATTTCTTAGCGCAGCCGCCCCGCGGGACACAACTCCGCCGCCTTTCGGGCGCCGCCGGCCCCGCATTCACGCCTGGTAATACCGACGACGAACCTTGCCGGCCGCGCGCTCCGGGTCCCGCCCGGAGCGCGTCCGGGGCGGCACCGGACGGGCGGGGTGGCGCGAGCCCGGCCGCTCCCCCGGGCCACCGGCGGGGCACCCCGTGTGCGTCGGCTCTCGTCGCGCGCGCCCGGCGTACGATCCGGGGACGGGAGGCGGCCATGATCTTCGTGGACCGGGCGGACGCCGGGAGGCGGCTCGCCGAGAAGCTCGCGCGGTACGCCGCGGAGCACCCCATCGTGCTCGGGCTCACCCGCGGAGGCGTGCCGGTGGCCGCCGAGGTGGCCCGGTCGCTCGGCGCCGAGCTCGACGCCGTGGTGGTCCGGAAGATCGGCGCGCCCGGGTTCCCGGAGTACGCCGTCGGCGCGATCGCGGAGGGCGGCGAGACCTGGCTGCGCCGGGAGGCGCTCCGCGAGCTCGGGCTGGGGAACGACGAGGTGCAGGCGCTCGCGGAGGAGCAGGCCGCCGAGCTGGCCCGCCGCGTCCGGCTCTTCCGCCGCGACCGGCCGCCGCCGGAGCTGGCGGGGCGGACGGTGATCGTGGTGGACGACGGCGTCGCGACCGGCGCGACCGCGCACGCCGCGGCCCGGTCGGCGCGGCGCCGCGGCGCGAGCCGGGTGATCCTGGCCGCGCCGGTGATCGCCGCCGACTCCGAGCCGGAGCTCCGCGCCGACTTCGACGAGGTGGTGGCGGTGGAGCTGCCGGAGACGTTCTTCGCCGTCGGGCAGTTCTACGCCCGCTTCGAGCAGGTCCCCGACGCCGAGGTGCTGGCGGCGCTCGCGGCGCGCGGACCGACGGCGGGCGCGGCCGGCGGCGGGCCCGCCGTCGAGGACCACCGCGAGCGGCTGCGCATCCGCGTGCGGGACGTCTGGGGCCGCGCCTCCGGCCTGGAGGCGGACCTGGTGGTGCCGCGCGGCGCGCGGGGGCTGGTGCTCTTCGTCCACGGGAGCGGCTCGACCCGCGCCAGCCCGCGGAACCGCTTCGTGGCCAGCGCCCTCCAGCGGACCGGCCTCGCGACGCTGCTCTTCGACCTGCTCACCGACGACGAGGCCCGCGAGGACGAGGCGACCGCGGAGCTGCGCTTCGACCTCGACCTGCTCACCGGCCGCGTGCTCGAGGCGACCCGCGCCATCCGCGACCTGCCGCGCGCTTGCGGGCTGCGCCTCGGCTACTTCGGGTCGAGCACCGGCGCGGCGGCGGCGCTGGCGGCGGCGGCCGAGCTGCCCGGATCGGTCGGCGCGGTGGTGTCGCGCGGCGGCCGCGCGGACCTGGTGGCGCCCGAGGTCCTCGAGCAGGTGCGCGCCCCCACCCTGCTGGTGATCGGCGGGCGCGACGAGGTGGTGCTGAAGCTCAACCGCGCCGTGCTCGGCCACCTCGCGGCCGGAGAGCTCGCGGTGGTGCCCGGAGCGGCGCACCTGTTCGAGGAGCCGGGCGCGCTCGACGCCGTCACGCGGCTCGCGGCCGGCTGGTTCGCGCGCCACCTCGACGCCGGGGCCGAGGTCGCGCCGGCCGCCCCGGCCTGACGACCTCCTCGCCCGCGGGGGAGCGGGGGAGCCGCCGGCAACCCCCACCTGTGCAGGTGCCGTCGCGGGCCGTGCCCGGCTAGGATCCCGGGCGCGTCCAGCCCTGGCCGGGATCCCCGCTGGACGGATGGAGGGACCGTGGAGCTCAAGCACCTCATCGTCCACCTCGACTCGAGCGAGCGCACCGCCGAGCGGCTCGAGCTGGCCGTCTCGCTCGCGGCCCGCTTCGGGGCGCGGCTCTCCGGGCTGTTCGCGGAGGGGGCCTCGATCGGCGGCAGCGCGGTCGGGCGGCGCTCGCCGCAGAACATGCAGCGCGCCCGGGAGGAGGCGCGGGCCCGCTTCGAGCAGCGCACGCGCGAGGCCTCGCTCGCCACCGACTGGTGGCAGGTCGAGCAGGGGGACTACGCGCACCTGGTCGGCTGGACGGCGGTCTGCTGCCGGTACGCGGACCTCGCCCTCTTCGGGCAGCAAGACCCCGAGCGCGAGGGGCTCGTCCCGCCGGACCTCGTGGACCAGGCGGTGCTCGAGAGCGGCCGGCCGGTGCTGGTCGTCCCCTACATCGGCCGGTACACCGAGATCGGCTCCCGCGTGCTCGTCGCCTGGACCGGGAGCCGCGAGTCGGCGCGCGCGCTCAACGACGCCCTCCCGCTGCTGCGAGGGGCCCGCGAGGTGACGGTGCTCTCCCTGCAGCAGGCACCGAGCGGGGCCGCCGGGACGGTCCCCGACCTCGACATCACCGCCCACCTGCGCGCGCACGGGGTGGAGGCGAGCTACGAGCGGGTCCTCACCGACACCGGAGCCGCCGACCTCGTCTTGAACCGCGCCGCCGACACCGGCGCCGACCTGACGGTGCTCGGCGCGTACACGCAGTCGGGCTTCCCCTTCCTGCCGCGCAGCACCACCACCCGCGACATCCTGCGGACCATGACCACGCCGGTGCTGCTCTCGCGCTGAGGCTTCAGCCTTTTTTGGGGGGGTGACGCCCGGATCGAGACTCGACGGTTGCCGGGCCCGCCTCGCGGGATCCATCCTGGGCGGCCATGACACCCGCCACCGAATGCCAGCGCCGCCTCGACGCCTTCCGCGAGATCCTCCGCGCGCAGGGGCTCGACGGCGCGGCCCTGGTCCACGCCACCGACGTCTTCTACTTCTCCGGCACGCGCCAGAACGCCGCCCTGTGGGTGCCGGCCCAGGGCGAGCCGATCCTGCTGGTGCGCAAGAGCCTGGAGCGCGCCCGGGCGGAGAGCCCGCTCGGCGACGTCCGCCCCTTCCCCTCCTCCAAGGAGCTGGCCGCGGCGCTCGGCGCGCCGAAGAAGGTCGGGTTCACCTACGACGCCGTCCCCGGGGCGGTGGAGCGCTTCTGGGCCCGCGCGCTCGGGGCGGAGCTCACCGACCTCTCGATGCCGCTGCGGCTCCAGCGCAGCGTGAAGTCCCCCTGGGAGATCGAGCGCATGCGGGACACCGCGGCGCTCCTCTGCGGCGTCTACCGCGAGCTCCCCTCCTTCCTGCGGCCGGGCATGCGCGAGGTGGACCTCGCCGCCGAGCTCGAGTGCCGGATGCGCAAGGCCGGCAACGAGGGGAGCCCGCGGCTGCGCGGGTTCAACCAGGAGTTCTTCATGGGGCTCGCGCTCGCCGCCGGCTCCGCCACCGCCCCGAGCTACTTCGACGGCCCGGTCACCGGGCGCGGGCTCTCCGCCTCCTCGCCGCTCGGCAGCTCGGTGGACCCCATCCCGCGGGACGTGCCCGTCCTGCTCGACTACACCGCCATGAAGGCCGGCTACGTGACCGACATGACCCGCATCGCGGTCTTCGGCCGCCTCGCGCCCGAGCTGGCGCGCGCTTTCGAGGTGGCGATCGCCATCCAGGAGGAGGTGGTGCGGGGACTCGTGCCCGGCGCCGTCCCCTCCCGGCTGTGGGCGGCCGCGAAGGCCCTCGCCGAGCGCGAGGGGCTCGGCGACCGCTTCATGGGCCCTCCCGGCGCGCAGGCGCGCTTCGTGGGCCACGGCGTCGGCCTCGAGCTCGACGAGCTGCCGGTGCTGGCGCCCGGCTTCGACGCCCCGCTCGTGCGCGGGCAGGTGCTCGCGATCGAGCCCAAGTTCGTCCTGCCGGGGCTCGGGGCGATCGGCATCGAGAACACCTGGGCCGTCGCCGACGGCGGCGGCGAGCGCATCACCGCCCTCCCGGACGAGGTGCTGGTCCTCTGAGGCTCCGCCCGGGCCGGGACCGCGCGGCGGGGCGGAGCGGGGCGGCCGCCTACGCCGCCCCGACCACCTCGCCGTCGAGGCGCTTGCCGTGCATGAGCGCCACGATGGCCTGGTAGAGCCGGCGCCGCGCCTCGTGGCGCTCGAAGGCCCGGGTGATGTAGCGGACGTCCACCTCGACGCCGCTGCTGGTGGGGATGACGTTGATCCCCGGCTCCGCCGAGAACGAGCGCACGCGGTAGCGGGTGGTGGCCTGGAGCCACTCCTGCTCGGCCGCCTTGGCGTTGGCCTCCGTGGCCTCGCGGGCCAGCTTCTGCACGCCGTCGATGATGGGGTACGGGTCCTGGCCGAGCGGGATGAGGATGCGCAGCTCGTCCCACATCCACTGCCCCGAGGTCGAGAAGTTGAAGAAGTGGTGCTCGATCGCGAAGCTGTTCACGAAGGAGACCCGGCGGCCGGTGGGGTGGCCGGCGTCGCTCCAGCTCCCGGTCTCGAGCAGCACGGTGTGGAGGAGGTTGATCTCGGCCACCTCGCCGCCCACCCCGTTGATCTCCACCCAGTCGCCGACCCGGATCCCGTTCCGGCCCATGAGGATGAACCAGCCGAAGAAGGCAACGATGAAGTCCTTCATGGCCACGGTGAGCCCGGCGCCGGCCAGGCCGACGATGGTGGTCGCCTGGGCGGGGACGCCGAGGAGCAGGAAGAGCACCACCAGGGCGCCGGCGGCCTCGACGGCGATCTTGGCCACCATGCGCAGGGTGCTCTTGCGGAACTCGTCCGGATCCTTGCGCCGGAGGAGGTGGTCCACCGTGCGCGTGCCGGCGTAGGTGCCGGCGATCGCGAGCAGGATCCAGAGCACGCCGAGGAGCACCCGGTGGAGGAGGTCGCGCGCGCGCCCATCCGCGATCGAGATCCACTCCGCGTAGACCTCGGCGAGGTCCTGCTGGTTCTGGATGCGCTGGCCGACGACGACCACCCGGCGACGGTCGGAGGCGAGCTGGCGCTCGCTGGGGCCGGGTGCGGGCGTCGGGGCGGTCGCGGGCGCCGGAGCGGCGCCGGGGCTCGCCGGGGCCGGACCGGCCGCGGCGCCGCCGGCGGCCTGGGCCGCCTCGATGCCGTTCAGGAGCTTCTGGCGCCAGGCCGAGAGCTGCTCGGCCTTCTCGCGGGCCTCCCCCATCGCCCGGCGGAGCTGGTCCGCCGCCCCGCGCTGGGACGACCAGGC